>JAYUOR010000721.1:0-6686 GCA_043760765.1 Planctomycetota bacterium
GCATTTCCACGCCCGTGACCGGGATCCCCGAAATCCTTGATCACGGGCGTGCGGGATGCCTTGTACCGGAAGACGACGCCGTGGCCACGGCGGACGCCATGGCCACGGCGTCGTCTTCCGGTACAAGGCATCCCGCACGCCCGTGATCAAGGATTTCGGGGATCCCGGTCACGGGCGTGGAAATGCACGGCAATCCCGCTGCCAGCGCTTCCAACAGCACAGTTGGAAGCGCATCGCGATTGCCGTCCGTGCCGACCTTGCAAGGCAGGCACATGAGGGTGGCTTCGTTCATCAGGACGCGCACGCGCGACTGGTCGAGCGCGCCGGTCATTTCGACCTGGTCGCAAAGTTCCGCCGCGTCGATCCGCGCGCGAACCGCCGCGCGATCCTCGCCGTCGCCGACGATCGTCGCGTTGAAGGGGACGCCGCGATCGCGCAGAAGAGCCAGCGAATCGATGAGCACGTCGAATCCCTTCTTCTCCACCAATCGGCCGACGGAGAGAATCTGCGCCTCGCGCCGACAAGTTGCTTGGGGAGCGAACAGTTCGAGGTCGACGCCGTTGTACAGGCGCCGGACTTTTTCCATGGCGCCGGCGCTCAGGATGGAGCTGACGTGCTGCACGTTGGCGTCGCAGACCGTGACCGTGAATTCGGAATTCGAGACGATCGCGTCGAGCAGCGCGACGTTGATCGTCGAGCGATAAATGTCCTTGGCGTGCGCGGTGACGCTGTAGGTCGGACCGCCCAGCCCATGGAGCAGCATCGCCGTGACCGCCGAGTCGGTTGCGAAGTGCACGTGCAGGTGTTCGATGCCGAGTTCAGCCGTCCGGCGGCGCAGCCAGATGGCTTCGGCCAAGAGTGAAGGGAGTCGCGCGTGGCCCAGCGGCCGATTCGCTTCGACCAGGCGCTGCACGCGCGGCAAGAGTTCCGTGCTTTCGGGGCCGAACAGGTCTTGCCACAGGTCGATCTGCGACGCGGGCGGCACGACCTCGATCGCGGCGCGCAGGCGCGCAAGCTGCGGCTGTGCGGGCTCTGGATCCGCCGCGCGCCGCGCGAAGACGTGCAAGGACTCGCCGAGCGCTTCCTGCCCGAGCACTTCGTTCAGCACGAAGGTTTCTGACAGACGCGGGAACTTCTTGACCAGATATCCGAGGCGCTTTTCGCTCATGTGCCGATTCCCATGACGCGCTGGTCCTCGTGTTGCGCGACGAGGCCGAGCATCTGCTGGCAAACGCCGACCACACCTTCGCGACCCTTCAGGTTCGGTCGCGCGCCGCGCGACGTGCGCTCCGCAATTGCGGCTTCCAAAGCGTGACGCAGCGCGTGTGGCTCAGGTGTTTCGAGGCATTGGGCCAGACCGAGCGCTGCAAGCCGTTGTGCTCGGATCGCCTGTTCGCGGCGCGGGGCCGTGCGCGGCAAGAGCACCGCCGGCACGCGCGCCTGCATGATCTCGGCAACGCTGTTGTAGCCGGCCATGCCGACGACCGCGTCGCTCTCGGCGATCAGGCGCGGAAGATCGGCGTGAAAGGTGTGGACCGTGACGCTGTCGGCGAGGCGGCCGCGGCGCTTCAAGGAACGCGCGCACTCCGCGTCCATCAGCGGTCCAAGCAGCAGCGTCGTGTCCCAGCTCGGCGGGGCCAATTCGAGCGCGTCGAAGTAAGCGCGGATGCGCGAGTCTCCGTCCTCGCCGCCGCCGACGGTCACGAGCACCTGGGGCCGCAGCGACGGCAGCGCACGCGAGGTGCGCGAGGCACCGTCGCGCACGACGTAGCCGACGAATTCGACTTTGTCGCGCAGCTCGCTCGGAATCGGATACTCGATGCGCGGGTCGAAGACTTCGGGCGAACCGTAGATCAGGACGCGATCGTAGAACTCGGAAAGCGCTTCGCGGATCGCGGGCGAGCTCCACTCGCGGGCCACGGCGTCGGGCGCATCGATGATGTCGCGCAGGCCGAGGATCGTGTGCGTGCCGCTCGAGCGTGCAATCCGCAGCACGTCCTTCAACTCGCCGGCCAGACCCAGGGGCTGGTGGTCGACGATCATGATCTGCGGGCTGAAGCTCTTGAAGATCCCGGACAGGATCGCGCGGCGCAGCGAAAGCAGGCTCGTCATTCCGGCGCGCAGCGAGCGCGCGTGCAGCTCGCCCTTGCCGTTCTTGGTCACCGACGGCAACTTGACGATGTCGACGCCTTCGTGAAGCGGGAAGCTCGTCGCGCAGGCAGAACCGCTGGTGATCAGGACCTGCGCGCCCGGGATGCGCTCCGCGAGCGAGCCCGCGATCGTCAGCGTCCGGCGCAGATGTCCCAATCCATAGGAGTCGTGGCTATGGAGCAGAATGCGCGGCGCGGAACTCTGGTCGTGCTGAGTAGAGAGTTTCATCGGGGTCGGCGCCCGTGGCGCGTCTTGCCCTGAGCGCAAGGCCCGTGCCGCGCTTCGGGCGCGCGGGCGCGGACTTGCAAAAGGGGCCATCAAGGCCGTGCAAATGGCCGCAGAGGGTGCTCGGCCGGCCGCGCGAGCGGTCGGTGGGTCGCCCGCGTCCAGAACATGGACGCAGCTGCTCGTCGCCCGCTCTCAACCCGCAGCGCGCGCTCTGCAGGTGCCTCCGACGCTCTGGCACCGTTCTTGCGAAGGGGCCGGTGCCCGACCGACCCATCCACTTTCCGCACCCCAAGGAATTGCCATGCTCCTGCGTTCGTCGCTGTCCACCCTCGCGCTGCTCCTGGCGTTTGCCTCCACGTCCCAGGCCGGTGTGATCACCGGGCACGTCGTCGACTTCAACGGCGTCGGTGTCAGTGGCGTCAACATCAATGCCTCCTTCTCGAGCGGGGGTGGGAACCCCACGCTTCTGAACGACGGCACCGACATCAACGGCAACTTCACGACCACGATCACGCCCAACGGCGTGTTCGACATCAGCTTCCTGCCGCCGGCGCCGCCGCTGACGACGCACTTGGTGAAGGAGTTGTTCAACGTTTCCGTCGTCGGGACCATCAATCTTGGAACCATCGTCCTGCCGCGCGGCTACGCGCTCTCAGGCCACGTCCTGAGTCCTTCGGGCTTCGGAGTAGCCGACGTGAACCTCGACGTGATCGATGCCACGGGTGTCAGCTTGTTCCTCCAGAACGACCTGACCGACGGTCTGGGCGCATTCAACGTCGCGGTGCCGCTCGGGAGTCACACGCTGCGTTTCGACACCAGCGTTGTGGCCGGACAGGTGCTCGCTCCCAAACAGTTTGCGCAGACCATCGCGGGCAACACCGACTTGGGCAACCTGACGCTTGCCCAGGGCTTCACGCTGAGCGGCCTGGTCAAGCGCAGCAACCTGAACCCGGTCGCTGGGGTCGACCTCAACGTCTACGAGTCCGCGACCGGCACGAAGCTCTACACGCCCGGAGACACGACCAGTGGCACGGGCTCGTTCTCGATCGTCGTGCCGGCAGGAATTTTCGACGTGCGCTTCAGTCCGCCCTTCGCGCAACTGCTCGTGGCCACGGAGTTGTTCAACCAGGTCGTCAATGCCAACACGAATCTTGGCAGCGTGATCCTGCAGAACGGTGTCGTGCTCTCGGGCACCGTGCAGGCCTTCAACGGCCTCAAGTACGCGGGAGTCGACGTCGACGTGTTCCTGTCAGGCTCGCCCACGCAGATTGTGCTGTTCAACGACAACACCACCGTGACGGGGACCTACCAGGTCGTCATTCCTACAGGAACGTTCGACGTGCGCTTCACGCCACTCTACTCGATGCCGCTCGCGTCGCAGTTCGTCAACGCGGTCGTCGTCACTTCGAACAAGGTGGTCAACGGAACGCTGCCGACCTGCCCGTTCTATTCCAACAGCGGTACAGGCACGGCCGGAACCGGCGCCGTGATTCCGCAATTGGCCGCCAGCGGCGGAGCGCCGCGACTGGGCAACCCCGATTACGCGCTGGAGCTTTCGAACGGTCGCGGTGGAGCGGTTGCGGTCTTCGCCTGGACGCCGAGCGCACGTCCGGTCGGTCCTTTCAACGGCATCTACTACCTCACGACACTCGGCGGCTATCGCGTGGTGACACTCTCGGGCGCGAGCGGTGTCGCCGGCGCCGGCGCTGCGAGTGTCAGCGTGCCGATCGGCAGTCAGGCCGTGCTCAACGGACTGACCTTGAACGCGCGCGCCTATGTGCTCGATCCCGTCGCGGCGGGTGGTAAGGCCTACACGCCGTTCCTCAACGCAACGATGAAGCTCTGACGATGGGGTTCGTCTCGTCACACGCCGCGTCGGGCCTTGTGCTCGCCGGACTCTTCCACAGCTGCGCGGGCGGCTATGGACCGAGTCCGACGGGCAATCCGTCCGGCGGTGGCGTCGCGAACCAGAATTCCGCGGGGCTCCTTTCGGCGGTGGCCGGCGACGGCGCGGTTCGCCTGGAGTGGGACGCGAGCGAACTCAGCCTGGCGGGTCAGTCCTTCGCGCTGTTCGCCGGAACCGATCCCGCGACCCTTTTTCAGACGGTGCCTATCGCGATCGATCCTGTGGGAAGCACGCTGATCCACGCTCCGCTCAACAACGGAGTGCGCTACGCGTTTGGCCTGGGCCTAAGTACAGCGCCCGGTCAGTACGCACGGCTCGGTGCCGTGCTGCGAGCGCGTCCGGGTCCGCCGATTTACGTCGATCCGTCGGGCGATCCGAATACGGCCGATGGACTCACGCCGGCCACGGCCTTTCCCGATCCAATTTCGGGCGTGCTGACCGCGCAGATCCAAGGCGGCGGCAACGTCTGGCTGCGCGCGGGCGACTACGCGGTGGGTAGTTTGCCACTGTTTCCAAGCGTCGATCTGTACGGCGGCTTCGGCGCCATTTTCGCGCTCGATGGAATCGACCGCGCTACAAACCCATCGGTGCTTCACGGAGCGGCGAACCAGATCACGCTTTGGCTGCGCGGCGGAAATCCGGGCAGCGTCGTCGACGGCATCACGATCGACAACGAGGACATCGGCCTGATCGGCTTCGAAGCGGACGACACCGACGCGTACCTGCGCCAGTTTTCGGTTCTGCGCTCCAAAGGTCACGGAATCAAATTCTTCACCAGCGTGACGGACCACCTGATCGTCGCGCAGTGCGTCGGTGTGCGCTCCACGGACAACGGCGCGGAAGGCCTCTTCGCGCAGGGACCCTATCAGTGCGATCTCGAACGCTGTGTCTTCGCCGGCAATGTGCAGGAGGGCGTGCAATTCGACGACTTGCAGGGTCCCGACGGCGTGAACGCGCGCTTGAGAGTGCGCGGAAGTTCATTCACCGGCAATGGCTCGGAGGGTCTGCAAGCCGATCTCTCGGCGACTCCGCTGGCGGGGCCGACGGGCTCGACCTTCCAGATCGAGTTCGAGAACTCCGCTTTCGAAGAGAACGGTGCCGCGGGGCTCTTGATCGACATCGACTTCGAGCTTGTCGCGCTCTGGTCGGCCGACATTTCCCTGCGTGGCCTCGTCGCCCGCGCCAACGCAGGCAGTGGCGTGCACCTGGATCTCGACTGGCAGGAAACCGCGCTCGTGCAGCGTCTGCTCTCGACCGCCAACGGCGGCGATGGGCTGCTCGTCACTTCCGAGTCGCGTCCGGGCATCGCGGTCGTTTCGAGTTCGGCCTTGGTCGGCAACGGCGGCTTCGGGCTGCACGCGGTCCAAGGGCAGGTCGCACTCGTGGCGAGCCACTGCATCATCGCCGGCAATCAGTCGGGCGGGTTTTCGAGCGAGACGATCGCTTCGAGCGCCGCCTCCTGCGCGCAGTGGCTCCAGCCCGCACCCTACAGCGGCGTGAACACACGCGGCTGTGTTGTGCAGAACGATCCCGCCCAGGCGCTGGTCGTCAAGGCGCCGAGTGAATACCTATACGTGGTTGGCGCGAACGGCGTTCAACCGATCCTCGCCGGGCCTGGACAACTCGCCGTTGGCGATACGGTGGAACTTGGCGACGATGGAATCGAGCGACGGATCAGTTCGCTCAACGGATCCTTTGAAGTCGGACTCGATCCCGCGCCGAGTTTCGTGCCGGCGCCGAGCGGACTTGCGCGCTTTCAACCGGGACCCGCGGTCGATGAAGACTACGCGCTCGCACCCGGATCGATCGCGACGGGTACCGGCATGTCGATGCCCGGAGCACCATCGGTCGACGCCGGAATTTTCGGCTCGCCTTCAGGGGGCGTGCCAGGTTTCGAGCGCGCGCCGCTCGCCAATCTGTTCCGCGTCAGCGATTGTTCGTTCGGCGTGGGCCAGCCGGTCGCGACAAATCAGGTGCTGCAATTGGGATTTCGCGGCGGACTACCCGATGCGGCTTCGATCAACGCGACGAGCGTGCGCGTGCTCGGACCGAACGGGAATGTGATCAGCGCGGCGCTGTCGATGTTGCAGGGAGAACTGGTGATTGCGCCGCCTGTGGGCGGCTGGCCGAATTCCGGCGTCAACGTGATCGAGATTCACGGCGCGTTGCATTCAAGCGACGGCCGCGCCTTGGCCGCGCCGCTCGCGATTCCATTCCGCGCGCAGTGACGCGGTTTTTTCAGGCCAGAAAACGCACGCTTTCGTTCACCAAGTCGCGGCGCCGCTCAAGGTACACCCCAGGCCCTTTTTCGACCATCGGACGCACGCCTCGACGTGGCGCGCAAATTCGCGCATCCAATCGCCTATGGCGAAGTGCGGGCCATCGATCCCCGTCGTTTTGT
>JAYUOR010000722.1:0-2633 GCA_043760765.1 Planctomycetota bacterium
TAGAGCTCGCGCTCGACAAAGCGCGGCAGACCGCGGCCGTGCTCGCGCGAGCGGGCCACGAATGTCTCTAGGTACGCCAGCAGCACGGAGTAGATCACCCCGCGCTCGGGCTCGCGGGCGTCGCAACCGGCAGCGAAGTTGAGGCTGGCGTGAGCGAGCCCACAAGACCGCGCGTGAAGCTGATCGACCGGGACGGGAACGCTTTCTACATCCTCGGCGCCTGCAACAAGGCGGCGACCAAAGCGGGCTGGACGCTGGAGCAGTGGATAGCGTTTCGCGCGGAGGCGACGAGCCGAAACTACAACCACTTGCTCGCGACGGTGATTCGAGAGTTCGACATCGAGTAGTTCACGCTGGACTGCAGCGGAGATCTGCTGCGGGCTGGCGCGCAATTTTCTACACTGACTGATCCTCCATCGTCCGCTACAAGCACACCGATCCCCATGGCACGACGCACAGCCGAGCAACAGATCCAAGACCTCCAGGCCAAGATCCTCGCGATCCAAGAGCGAGCCAACCGCAAGAAGGCGAAGAAGAATCCCGCCGTCAAGTTCATGGCGATGGGGCTGCGCTCGTTGGATAAGGCGCTCAATTCCACGGACGACGCCGTGCTGCGCAAGGCGCTCGACCATGCCCGAGTGACTGTGGCGTCGTGCCTCGCCATGACGGGCGTCAAGGCGAATGGCGCGAGCAAAGCGCGCGGGCCGGGGCCGCGTGGGGGAGCCAAGCTCGACGGCGACGCGCTCCTCGCTTACCTGAAGAGCAATCCCGGCCAGCGCAGCGAAGCGATCTCGACGGCGTTCTCGACCGACGCGGTCACGCTGCGTGGCGCGTTGAAGAAGCTGATCGAAGCCGGGCTGGCGCGCACCGAGGGGCAGAAGAGGGCGACGACGTACTTTGCGCGGAGGTAGGAGGCAGGCCGCACTCAAATCGAGGTCCCTGCTCCGGTTCAAAACTCAAATGGCTGACGGCGTTTCGTTCCTGTCCTCCGCGATCCTGCCGTCCGCTGACCGGCCACTTCAAACCGGGAGGGATTCGTTGGCCCCCAACACCTCGGTCACTTCTTGCTATCGAGGTAATTCGACAACTGGCGAGTCCTGTCCACAATGCCCTTGTCGATGGCCTTGCCAAGTGTGGCGTATTCTGGAGGCAGCTCATCAGCGTAGATTGGCATGTTCACCACCCATCCTGTGGTCGAACTCGTCGACATTTGGATAAGGGCAACTCGGCCAGGTTTCTGCGCGCCAATTGACGCTGGAATGCAATAGGGGGCCTTGACGAAGTCTCCTTGAGCCCACTTGTACGCGCCTAGATCGGCCAAGCCGGCAATCCTTTGCTGCGCGAGTTCACGGATAGAGGCATTGGCTGCTTCTGCAATGCCTTGGAATTCTCGAAGCTCTACATCCCGCATGCTCTCCGGTACATTCGGAAAAATGCTACGGATCGAGTCCCAATTCTCATAGTTCGAGGGATCCCAATTCAAGGCCGTTTCAGCATGCTGTTCGATCACTTTTGTCGATGGAATTAGCTGCTTGCGGATCGCCTCTGCCACTTCATCCCATGGCCTTACGGGATTTTCTTCCAGCGGCGCATCCAGTTTCTTTCCCATAGACTCTTCGAGACCCGCGCGAACCTTCTCCCAGTCGGCGCCATAGTAACTCCGGAGATAGTCCCTTACGCTCTGTGTCGAGGGAGTCTCAGGAGGAACCCTTTGGTCGCCGATCTCGGCCGCGCTAGGGATGGCAGGAGAGGGGGGGCTCTCCTTTGTGGGCGTTAACGGTTCGACAACGCCGTCGTCCCGCAGAGCAAGTAGGATGATGGCCGTTGCCAAGGCGCAGCCAACTCCCCACATTGCTAGACGTGACAACGGCGTGTTCATTTCAAAAACGCACTAGCGCCTCAAGGAACGCACGCCGCACAAGAAACTGTCCCCCACGTGTATGCTTCACCATTCGGTCCGTTGCAGTCCAACAGAAGCGTGCCTCCACAGGGTGCTGCCATGGGACCGATCGTATAGGTCCCGGTACCAGCGTCATTGGTCTTGGGGCTCCGACCGTAGTGCGGGGATCCAGATGTCTGAAAGCCGACGTCGTAGTGTGTGTTCGGTGGGCCGATCACGGTGAAGGTTGCCGTTCCGGTGCAGCCGGCGGCCGCGCAAGTTTGCTGGTAGGGCGCGCAGGCTCCATTGCCACTGGTGAGGAGAATCGTGATGTTCCATGTGGGGTCCGAGAAGCTTCCCGAAGCCGTGCTAGTGACCACGCATCCACTGCACTCGACCGGGGAAATTGCCGGAGTGGGCTCTGCCAAGGCCAAGGGGATCGCGATGAAAACTGACCAATTCATGAGCGAGTCGATGAACTTCATGGGGGGATCTCCATTCAGTGCGCGCAGCGCTGGTCCCGAGTGGCTTCGAGGTACACCCACGACCACGTTGGGGGAGCAGTGCGGCCCGCGACAGGTGGATGATGCCATCTGACTTCCATCCTTCATAGTTGCAACATCGGCAAAGTTCGTCCCGAACTTGCAACGTATCGGAAGGGCCGCAGACGGATAGGAAGTCCAAGCCCCTGATCATGCCGTCACGGTAGCACTCCGGAGGGGGATGGGGGCCGCGGAGCGGCCGTTTTCGGCAG
>JAYUOR010000723.1:0-2632 GCA_043760765.1 Planctomycetota bacterium
GGCAAGCGCACAGGGCTGATCCAGCACACGCCCGAGCGCGTTGCCCATCGCCGCGCTGACGCCGATCGCGAGCGTTGGATCGAATTCCTTTCCGTCGAAGCTGCGCCGGCGAGCCCCGAGGGCGTCGCTCGGCTCGAGGTGCTCCTGCGCACGCAGCACGGCACCTACGTCAAGGAAGCGATCAGTGGCGAAGGCGGCTCGACGCGGCCTTCGCTGACCGGCTTGATCGGCGCGCCTTGCGAGTGCAACGAACTCGACGTGACGCAGATCCTCGATGAAGAAGGCGCACAAGCCCAGGCCGCGCCCGTGCGCCCGGCCGCACCGGCGGCGTGGGGCTCGAACCTCGACGATTGAGCGCTATTTCCCAGCGAGCACCTTGTCGAACTCTGCCCGAATCACATTCGACTGTTCCGCAGCGCGCAGCTTCGTCAGCGCGGACCTCTGCTCGGCGCTGAGAGTTCTCGGTAGCAGCGCGCGCGCCATTTCGTAGCGCACGAGACAGTTGACGATGCCCGGATCGGAAAGTTCCTTGAGCAGTTCCTCGACGCTTTCGGCGGCGTAGATCGCTGCAAGTGCGCTGACGACTCCCGCGCTGGCGTATCCAATGGCATTCAACCTACTGGTCTGGCCAGCCGTCGGAACTTGATATTCGCTCAGGCCGATGTTCATCCGACTCAGGATCTCCGCCTTGAGCCCCTCGACGATCAGGGGCCTGGACGGAGCCAGATTGGCGCGCGCTTCGGGGTCTTCGCGCAAGTCAAAGAGCTCAGGCAGCATGTCGAACTGACATTCGCCCAGCGGCGTCGGCAGGATCAGTTGCTGCCAATTCTGATCGATGAACGAGGATACGAAGCGCGTGTGCGAGAACGAACCGCGCTTCTGGTGCGCGACCACCTCGGGCTCCGTCCACATCGGCAGAAGACTTTGACCCTGGACGCCCGCGGGCCGCGGCAGGTCGCACAACTCCATGAGCGTTGGCGCGATGTCGATGTTCTCGACCCAGGGCTCTACACGCACACCCTTGGGCAAACCCGGCGCGACGAGAATCAACGGCACGCGCACGAGTTCGGTGTTGACCAGCGTCCCATGCGTCATCTGCAACGTGTTGACCAGGCTGGCTGCGTCGCCCTTGAGCTTCGCGTTGAGGCGCGGTCCGATCATGGGCAGCTGCCGCGTCCACAAGCCTTCGCCGTGGTCGGCTGCGATCACGATCGCCGTCTGCTGCCACTCTCCGCTCGCACGCAGTGCGGCAAGGATCTGGCCGATGTGAGCATCGGAGTAGCGCACATCGTCGTCGTATCCGCCGATCTCAGCGTTGATCTGCTGCACGCTGCGGTCGAAGTTCGCCAGCTTCAGCTCGCGTGAGATCTGCCTGTAGTAGTCCAGGCGAGTCGCGGAGAGCGAGTCCTTCTCGTTAACAAAACGATCGAATTCGCTGGGCGGATCGTAGGGATCGTGGGCTTCGTTCAGGTGGATGTAGGTGAAGCTCCGCCTGCCCTTGTTGGCGCCGATCCAGTTCGAAATCTTTTCGATCGATCCGTAGGGCCCATCCTTGTAGTCGAACAGGTCGAAGCCCGCGCTGAAGCCACTGTCGACATTGATGATGTCGTTGTTGACGAATGCTCCGGTCGCATAACCGGCCTTTTGAAAGACCTGTGCCAGCGTGGTTTGTCCGCTCGGTATGTTGATGAGTTCCTCGGCCAGATAGGCGCCGGTCATCATCGACACCATGCTGGGTGCGGTCCACGCCGCCTGGCTGACCGCGTTCTCGAAGACCACGCCCTCCTTGGCGAGCTTGTCGAGTTCCGGCGACGTTGGCCGGCGATATCCGTAGGTCGAAAGGTGGTCCGCGCGCAGCGTGTCCACGACGATCAGGACGACGTGTAACGGCTTCGGCGCTGAGCTACCACACCCGAAACTCGCCACCCCGCAGGCCACGAGAAGCGTGAGCAAGGCTGCAATCCGACGCGCGCAGGGACTCCGCATGCATCGATTGTAGACCGAAAATCGTGCGCGGGCGCTCAGAGCACGACTCCCATGACCTCGGTCTCGAAAACCAGATCCCTGCCAACGAAGCCCTCGGACTTGTAAGTGAACATCCCAGATCGAACGCGGTGGAGCTTGCCGACCCAATGCATGCGCACGCCGGGCGCCACCAGCCCGCGATAGCGCGTGTCATTGAGGCCCGCGAAGCCGATGAATTTTCCCTCGAAGGAAGGATGGCGGCGCAAAAAATCGAAACTGCACAATTGCGCCGCGCCCTCGGCCTGCAGCACACCCGGGAAAATCGGACGGCCGGGGATGTGATCCTCGGCCCACCAGGCATCGGCTTTGATGTCCAGGTAGCCGACGATCACGCCATCGGCGGAATGGTCCTCGTGCACGATGCCGTCGAGCATCTCGAAGCGTCCGCGCTGCTTGCAGTGGCGGCGGATCATGTCCTTTCCGTGCACGAGCTGCGTCAGGTCGAGTGCGTCGATGTCGACGAGCGAAGGCTTGCCCAAATGAGGTCTCCTGCTGGGGGTAACGGAAGCGCGAGTCTAGTCAGGCCGCCGCTTCGGATGCAATCGTGGGCTCTCCATCGAGCCAGCGGCCACGCTGAACAAGTGCGAATTGCAGGCTCGCTTTCAAC
>JAYUOR010000724.1:0-6662 GCA_043760765.1 Planctomycetota bacterium
AGTCGCGGGGTGCATCGATCGTCACCGCAAATCCGGCTAGTCGCAGGCGTGTCCAGGGTAGGAGCGCCCGGGACCAGTGAATGTCACGAACCTGGATAACGGCGGGCATGACACAGTTGCCCATGCATGTGAATCACCAGCATCGACGGCGCGGAAGCTCGGCGGTGAAATCGCTGACGTGAGATCCGCTTGCGACTCGATGTGTAGCAAACCAAGCTCGAGCCGAAGCTCGTGGCCGGCACCTCAAGGAACGCGCAGGGGCCGCCCCAAATCCGCTGCGCGCTAGCGACTCGGCTTGTCCACGTGCTGATCCACCAGGATCGGATTGCCGTCGGGGTCGGTGAGCGTGAAGAACGCCGGGCCGACCGTGGACTCGTCGGCGACGGTGTCGAGCTTCAGGCCGCGCTCCTTCAAGATGCGTTGGAGTTCGCGCACGTCCTGAAACTCCTTCAAGGTTTTCTTGTCGGAGTCCCAGCCCGGATTGAAGGTCAAGCTGTTCTTCTCGAACATGCCTTGGAACAGACCGATTTTGGTGCTGCCGTTCTGGAGCACGACCCAGTTCTGCTCGAGCTTGCCGGAAACCTGCTTGAAGTCGAGCTTTTCGTAGAAGGCCTTCGACGCCTTGATGTCCTTCACGGTCAGGCTGACAGAGAAGTTGCCCAGACTGATCTGCGCGTCTTTGGCGGTCTTCTCGCCCTGGGGCGTCGAGGTCGCCTGAATTCCAACGACCAGGCAGCAGGCGAGAGCGATGAGAATGAGGTGGTTCATGGAGGATTTTCCTTGTGAATGGACGCAACCAGAGCCGGGTGCGTCGCTGGCTAGCATGATAGTGACGATGGACCCCGACTTGTCAGATCTTGCGAATCACCACGGATTTTTGGACGAAGTCCCCGTGGACTACGTCCAGTGCGTCAACCGGGCCATCGACCACGTCGTCCGAAATCTCGACGGCAGCCCGCACTTGGACGAGATCGCGCGAGCCGCCGGCTTCTCGCCGTTCCACTTCCACCGCGTGTTCAAGTCGCTCGTCGGCGAGACTGTGGCGCAGTTCGTCAAACGGCAACGGCTCGAGCGCGCGCTTTACATCATGTCCCACTCACCGGGGCGCTCGCTCACCGATGTGGCGCTGGAGTGCGGCTTCTCTTCGTCCTCCGATTTCTCGCGCAGCTTCAAGCAGCGCTTTGGCACGCCGCCCAGCGCCTTCGACCTGGCGACGTTCCGCGACTTGCGCCGCGACCAGTTCATCGATTCACAGAGTGGCGACGACAAGGCCGTGCGCTTCGCGCGGCTGCCCGCGGGCCTGAACCCGGACGGCTTCGAAGTCGAGTTGCGAAACCTGCCGCCGCGCACGGTGGCCTACGTGCGCGTACTCGACCCCTTCTCCTCCATGACCGCCGTGATTGCGGCCTACGAGCGCCTCATGGCTTGGGCTTCGGCGCGGGGTTTTTCTGATCGACAGTGGCTCGGCTACATGTGGGAGGACCCCGAGATCGTGGCCTTGAAAGACTGCCGCTACGACGTCGCGGTGGAGGTCGACGACGTGCGCCCCGAGGGCGAGATCGGACGCTTTCAGTTTCCGGCGATGCGCGTAGCGCAAGTGCGGATCAAGGGCGGCCTCGAACTCGAAACGCGCGCACTCGATTGGATGTTCGGCACTTGGTTGCCGCGCAGCGGCTATGTGCCCGACGAACAGCCGGCCTTCGAGGCTTGGATCGGACGCCCGTTCGCGCATGGCTTCGAAGAGTTCGAGATCGCCTGTCAGCTGCCGGTCAAGCGGGCGTAGGGTCGCGTTCACCGCCCGTGTATGTGCTCCGAGCAGGGCACGCCTAATTCCGAAGCCAACGAAACATAAACACAGGCGGGTACGACGGCACGCCGAGAAGTGCCGGCCCCGCGTCACGGGCCCGCTTGGCGCGTCTCGCGTCGAGCGAAACATCCAACCTCATGGGTGCGGCGTGATGGCGATGATCGCGATGTCGCCCTGCTCTGGTCCGTAGCACCAGAAGAGCCGGTAGGCACCGGGCGTGCGATTCTGGACGTAGGCCTCGAACACCTTCCCGTCGTTCTCGTACGGGTGATCGATCGAGTGGAACTCGTGCGTTTGCAGTCCAGGTTGGCGCGGATTGTCGAGCAGCAGGCGAACGCACTTCTCCACCTGCTTGAAGAGTCCTTCCGCCTTCGCCTGCTTGTTCTTCGAGCGCTTCGTCACGGAGGCCGACGCGGCAGCCTGGAGCTTCTCGAACTGTGTCGTGGCTTCTTCCGTCCAGCGCGGCCTGAACGGCATGCTCAGCTGTCTTCGAGCTTCTCAGCGAGCTTCGCGGCCTTGCCGATATCCGGTCCATCCGAGAGCTTGCGCTGCCGTGCCTGCTTCAGCCCGCGACGAACCGCACTGAGTGCGGTCGGATTGTCGTAGAGCCACGCTTCGCGCTCCGGGATGACGCGTGCCAGATGGAGCACGATTTCATCCCCTCGTTCCTCAACGAAGACTGTTCGGTTGGCGAAGGCTTCGCCGAGGGTGAGGCGGCCCTTGGAGTCGATGTTCTTGGTTTGCGTGAGGGGCTTGGCCATGTCCAAAGTATCGACCTGCATACCATTGTGGGCCAGTGGGAAAGTGGGAAAAAGGGCGTGGCCCCACTTGGAGAACCCTTCGAGGCCGAATCTACCCCCTATTCGGCAAGGCCTTGCGGAGAAGGCGTGGGGATGGAGCGAGGAGGATCGCTCCGTCGCTGACCTCCGAGCGGCAAGCAAGGGGGGGACGGTCACCCACCGTCTTGAAGCCACCCCAGACATCAATCCATCGCCGATGGACGTGGGACCTCGGTTCGCAGGGCACAGTAAAAGGGGTATGTCCGCCTGCGAAACCAACGAAAAAGGGACCTGCGACGAATCGCAAGTCCCTTCATGATTGGTAGCGCGGGCAGGATTCGAACCTGCGACCTCCGGGTTATGAGCCCGACGAGCTGCCAGACTGCTCCACCGCGCGGTGAGGGGCACAGTGTAGCCGCTGGCCAAGTCAATTCCAAGGGCCGTCTTGGCTCCCGGAGCAGATTCAGGCCCGACGGCGACTCCAAGCGGCGATCTGCGAGGCCACTTCCCGCGGCGTGAGCACGGCGGTGTCGATTTCGAGGACCGAAATTTCGCGATACCAGAGGGTTCGGCGCACGGCCAGTTCGCGGGCCTCCGCGAGGCTTCCACCGGCGGCCAATGGCGGCCGAAAGGTGGAGTCGGCGTCCACCCGCGCGGCGAGGATATCTGGCGCGGCGCTCAGCCAAACGCACAGGGCCCTTTCTCGCAGCAGTGCCCGGTTGGCAACGGACTCGACCACGCCCCCGCCGCAGGCCAGCACGATCGTCGGCGATTGGGCCAGCGACGCTTCGAGGACCCCGGACTCCACTTCACGGAACTGCGCGGGACCGTGACTTGCGAAGAACGCACCGGCCGTGACTTCTCCGTGCGCGATGCCGCGAACCTTGACCTCGCGCGCGATCTCGTCGTCGAGATCGACGAACGGTCGGCCAAGTTTGGCCGCAAGCAAGAGCCCGACCGTGCTCTTGCCGGCGCCGCGCAGGCCGACCAGCGCGATCACTCGATCATTCCGCAAGGGCACGCAACACCTCCTCAGCCATGATTCCGTCCGGCGGCGGCCGGTGGGTGAACAATTCGAATTGTTTCTGGGCTTGTTGGACGAACCACTCGGCTCCCCTCGCCGTGCGCGCGCCACGCCTGTTGGCGGCAGCGATCAGCGGCGTGTCCAAGGGACGATACACTGCGTCGATGATGATCGAGCCCGCGGCAATCGATTCCTTCAGGAGCAGCGGCGCAGCGGCATCCGCGCTCGCGGGCGTGCACTGAAGCAGAATGTCGAAGGCCTGCGCGCGCGCTTCCCACGGCAAGGTCGCGGCCTTGAATTCGCTCGCCAGGCGCTTGGCGCGCTCGCCCTCGCGCGCGCTCAGCGTGGCGAAGAGCCCGAGTTCCTCGAGCGCGACGAGTGCGGCCCGTGCCGCACCGCCGGCGCCGAGCACCAGCGCGCGTTTGCCGACGAGACTCGCTCCATGGGCCGCGTGTTCGAGCGCGCCGCGCACACCCGCGACGTCCGTATTGCAGCCGCGCCATCCAGCGGCGCTGCGCAACAGTGTGTTGCTCGCGCGCGCGCGCAGGCTGCGCGAATCTTGCTCATGCGCGAGCGCGAACGCAGCTTCTTTGTGCGGAGCGGTGACCGCGAATCCCCGCCAGTTCGGTGCGACACAGCGTTCGAGCGTCGCGGGCAGGTCCTCGACCTCGATCGCAACGAACACCGCGTCGAGTTCGAGTGCGCGCAAGGCGCGGCTGTGCACGCGCGGTGAAATCGAATGCGCGATCGGCTGGCCAATCACCGCGAAAATCTGCGTCGAAGCGCGCACGCCCGCTGCCGGCCATTGGGCGCGCAGCTGACTTGCGCTGCATTGCCCGGGCGCCGTCGGTGCGAGCACTTCTCCCGCCAGCGGATCCGCCGCCGCGTAGGTGAACGGCGACCCCAGAATAGGCGCGAGAAGACGCGTGAAACTGCCTGCGTTGCCGGATGCGAACGCGATCAGGTCGCCGCTCGCGCCTTCCAGCAGCGCGAGAACTTCGAGCGCATCGCCGCCAGCGCGCGCTTCAACGACGAGCTTGACGAGATCGCCCTCGCGCTGGGTCGCGCGCAATTCGCGCAGCAGCCGCGCCGGGCTTTTCGCCGACTGTTTTTCATGTCGCGAGACGATTCGGCGAGTCGAGCGCGGCAGGCTCAACAAATCGTGCGCCTGTCGCCAATCGATGTCGATGAAAGCAGCACCCGCACGCGCGGCGCGCTCGAGCACGGCAACGCGCTCGGCGGCAGTCCCCGTGAAGGTCCCAAAAGCCTCCGGCCCGTTGACGGCGACGATCACGGGCAGCGCAATCTTCGAGATCAGCTTCGCGAGTTGAACTTCAGCGACGCCGCTCAGCCGATCCAATCGCAGCTCGATCAAGTCCGCGGAAGGAACGGCGGCCAACGCCCGTCGAGCGAGCGAGTCGAAATCCTCGGCCAAGATCGAAACAACCAGACCCATCAGTCCTCGAGAACGCGCTCGAGCGTGCTCGCCGCGCCGGCGTCGAGCCGACCGTCGCGCACGGCCATGCCCAGCATCCGATGCGACAAGAGTCGATACAGCGCGAGCGCTTCGGGCTTGTCGGCCAGCGCATTCAAGTGTCGACGGACGGTCGCGACATCGCCGCGCGAGACAGGTCCGGTGAGCGCGCGCTCAGGTGATTGCCGCTCGAGATTTTCGAGCGTGCCGCGCAAAAGGCCGATCAGCGCAAGTCGCATCGTTTCAAGATCGCGTCCGGCACGCTAGGCCACTTCCATTGCGATCGAAGTCAGCGCGACGGTCCCATTCGAGAGCAGCGCCGCGGCCGCGTGGTAATTCGCCGCGGCCCCCGGAGTTTCGCTCAGAACGAGCACGTGCGCGCCAATGGCTTCCACCAACTCCACTGCGCGCACGCGAGCGCGCTCGTCGCCACTGACCGCGCACCAGGCGCCGGCCAGATCGGGCCCCGTCCCCTCGGGCGCGAAGGCGGCCAGCGGATGGAGCGTGCCAATCGAGCAGCCCAGCGTCGCAAGCGGCGCAAGCAGCGCTGCGGAACGGCTTCCGCTTGTGTGCAGCACGACCGGCCGCGATGTTTCGGACCTCCGCTTCGCGATCGATGTCGCCAAGCGTTGCACGATCGGCTCCAATTGCTCGTCCGCGAGGCACAACACGATCGAATCCGCGTCCAGCAGCGCGCGCTCGAAATCGTCCTCGACGGAAAGACCCTCCACCCGCCCGCGCGCGCGCGAATCGACCGAACGCGAATGAGCGCGGACGAGCAGACCTGCCTGCTGCCAGCGTTTCGCCAGGCGCAGGCCGACCGAGCCCAGCCCGATCAGCGTCACTGAATTCTGGCCGCTCTGCATGCGTGCCGAATGCTAACGCATCGGCGAGCGCAGGCCCCGACTTCGCCCCTGCTACGCGCTCTGGGAGGCGTCTTCGGAAAAAGCGTGGTAGTCCAGGTCGTCGAAGCGCGGCGCGACATAGCCGTCGAGCTTCGAAGACTCGAACTCATGCCTGTAAGCGGCCACCACGCGCGCCTGGACTTCGTCGCGGCCCTCCTGATGGATGGGGTGGGCGATGTCCGCGTACAGGCGCACGCGACCGCGCTCGTCCAGATCGCCACGACCCTCGCGCAACCGCAGGCCGCAGTCGTTGCAGAACCTGGCGCGAATGTGGTTCTTACCCGCGCAGCCCGGGCAGCGGTCATGCAACTTGCGCGAGGGCATCGCCACGAAAAGGCCCTTCGCTCCGTCGATGATCTTGAGGTCTCGGATGACGAGGCAGCGGTCGACAGTCAGGCTGGCGAAGCCTCGAAGCTTGTCTCGTTGGTCGTCGATGAGCTTGACGCGAATCTCGGTGATATTCATCACGAGCGAATCCGAGGCCGCCCTCGGGAAGAGGTGCGTTTGCCTGACGAGACGGACACGAACTCACATGAACGGGTGCCGATCCTGGGTTTGATGACCCCGTGCGAGGGGGCCCGACCCGCCACGGGCGAACTCACCCTTATTATGGTGGGATCGCGGAACTCGGGCAGCAGCCGGATCACCGTTGCACTCCGGTCCTGGCCACTTG
>JAYUOR010000725.1:0-2630 GCA_043760765.1 Planctomycetota bacterium
CTTGATCGAAACCAAGGATCAGGAGCTGCGCACTGAGTATGGCGGAAAGGTCCTGCATGCGATCGGCAGCGCGTACATCAGCCTGGACCTGCAACTCGAGGCCGCGCTCGCTTTCCGGCAAGCCGTCACGCATTGGCGCGGCGATCCTGAATACGACGCGCTCAATTCCAGGGGTTTCTACAACGCTGCGGCTGCGCTCAGGCGCAAGCTCAAGGACGATGCGTCCATCGAACGTATGTTCGAAGAGGCCGAGCAAGCGGTCTTGGAAAACGACAAGGAAGCTTCCGATGAAATCGCCTTCCGCCTGGCCTCGAAGGCCTTCGATGAAGGGCAGGACTACGCCAAGGCGCGCGAACTCTACCGCAGCGTTTCGAGGGGCAGCGAAAGCTACGAAAAAGCGCTGGTCTTCGTCGGCGTCTGTGAGTTTCAGCTGGGCAAGACCCAGCATGACTACGACGCGGCGATCGCGGTGTTCGACGGCTACGTCAATGGCTATGTGAAGGATCCGCTGCACTCACTGGGCGCTGAAGATGCCATCCGACAAGCTCGCCGAAGCGAAGCCTGCGCCTGCGCGATCTACTATTGGGGCTATGCCGAGTTCGACAAGGCCGATGCGGGGCTGTGCGACTGGGAGCGTGTCGTGGAAGTCCTTTCGGGCTTCGAGGCTCGTTTCCCCACGCAGCAGGGTCTTGCACCCGCGTCGATGTACCGCGTCAGCGTGGCGCAACGCCACCTGGGCAGAGCCGCGGAAGTCGACGCAATCTACGCCGGGCTTCTGGCGCAGTATCCGACGAACCCGTGGACCGCGCGCGCGGCGTTCGAGGGCTTCAATGCACTCGAAGCGACTTGCAAACGGCTGCGCGAGTCGAAGGACCCCGCCGACCAGCAAAGGCTACGGGAAAATCTGCGCAAGCAGGCCGGTTACCTGGAGGTCGTGAACCAGAACAGCGCCGTCCCGTCCTTCGTGAATCTGCGCCGCGAATCGAGGCTGTGGATGGAATTGGAGGCCTGGGACAAGGCCGAAGTCACGCTGGCGAAGATCCGGGTGAAGTTCGCGAGCGGAGAGTCCGCGGCAGAGGTCAACCGATATGTTCTGCCTGACCTGGGGACGGCGCTCTTCAAGCAGGACAAGCTGAAGCAGTGCGCCGAGCTGCTGGCGCCGCTCGTCGAAGACAACCAAGCGACGTTTGCGACGACGCTGCAGTACGCGCACGCGCTGGCCGGTTATGCCGAACTCAGCTACGGAGCGGATCAACAGCCGCTCAGCATGCGCGTGGTCCCTGGCGTCGGCGGAGCGGAAGCCTGGACGAAAGCAGCTCAGTTGTACGGCACGCTGCTCGAGACGGTCCGAAACAAAGAGGCCGCCTGGTCGCGCTCCTGGTTGCTGCTCAAGTTCGATCTCATCTATTGCCTCAGCCAACACGCCGAACTCGATTCCAGGCTGGCCGATGCCGCCAGAACGCAGCTGAAGACGCTCCAGTCAGAATATCGCGGCGACGACATGCCCGGCCTGCAGGAGCCGGAGCTCAGGCCCATGTTCACGTGGCTTGTCCAGCAGGTGAAATGAGACGTTCACACAGCCTGATGGCGCCGCATGGCTCCGCATTGCGCTGCGAACGAGCGCTGCGGCTGCAGCCTTGATTCGAGAAACATGCATCACCAACACATCTACAGCATGCAGCCGGCTGCCCATCCCGAGGACAGCGGCCCGACCTTTCGCATGTCAATCCGATTGCCAGACACGATCTTTCGCTCGAGCTCCTTCGCACGTGCCTGGAGAGCGATTGCGCTGCTCGCCATCGGCTCGCCCATCGCGCGGGCGTCTCAGGACGCGACCGCGGCGGGGCCCGTGAGCTACTCGCTGTGGGACTACGTCGTGATGTCGGGCTTCATCGGTTGGTGCATCATCGCGCTCTCGATCGTCGCGCTCGCGCTGGTGCTCGAGAATCTCGTTGCGCTGCGCCGCGAAAGACTCGCGCCGCCGGAACTGGTCGGCGTGGTCAAGTCGTTGTTCGACGCGGGCCAGTACCAGGAAGCTCTTGAGCTGTGCGAGAACGACCGCAGCTTCTTCGGACGCATCTGCGCCGCCGGCATTTCCAAGGTCGGACAGCCTTACGAGCGAATCGAACACGCGCTTGTTGAAGCCGGCAACGAGGAGGCCGTCAAGCTGCACCAGAAAGTGTCGTGGCTCAGCACGATCGGTGCCCTCGGGCCCATGCTCGGCCTGTTCGGGACGGTGCAAGGCATGATCGTCGCGTTCCAGGTGATCGCCAGTACGGTCAATCCTTCGCCCGGGCAGCTGGCCACGGGAATTTTTGTGGCGTTGCTGACGACCTTCGAAGGACTGATGGTCGCCATTCCCGTCGTCCTGGCATTCGCCTGGCTGCGCAACCGTCTGGTGCGCTCGATCCTCGAAATCGGCGCGCTCCTCGAAAATTTGTTCGAGAAGTTCCGGCCTGAATCATGAGCATTCCATGAGACTCATGAAGGAATCTCCCGACGCTCAGGTCGATCTGGACCTGACCCCCATGATCGACTGCGTCTTCCAGTTGATCCTGTTCTTCATGCTGATCACGGACATGGGTCAGAAGGACCTCGAAGAACTCTATCTGCCGAAGGCCGCGCAGGCG
>JAYUOR010000726.1:0-2630 GCA_043760765.1 Planctomycetota bacterium
CAGGCCGTGGATTGTCGCAGCCTGCGAGAGAAAGCCGCCACGATCGTGCCCGGCGCCTGGATGTCCATCGTCGACGTGGCCAAGGCGCAGACCGCAGTCAAGCAGGCGACAGTGCAGCGCAGGCGCGCCGGCTTGAAGTCCGTTCGCGCGGCGCGCTCTCGCTCGAATGGAATCAGGAAGAGCGGTGCGATCATAGCCGTACCGAAGAAGGTCACGATGTGATCGCTGGCACGCGCGAAGCCGGCTTTGTACGCGAGCACCAAAGCCGCTGCGACGACCAGGGCCTGCGCGGGCGTGTTGTCGAACTTCAGAGTGCGTTCGCCACTCGCACGCAGTTTCGCGTGCCAGAGGCAGAGTGCGACTCCCAGCAGCAGGCATGGAAGGCCAAGGACCAGCGCGAGCGCGGTCGGTTCATTGCTCATGGCCGCGTCGAAGCCCGAGGCCAGTTCGATCGAGTTCCAGAAATAGAGCGGCAAATCCACAAGCCGTTGGCCGATGCACAACCACAGCAGCGCTTGCACGATGACAAAGGCAGCGAACCAGTTGGCAGCGGCGCGTGGACCTGTCTTCGATGCCGCGCGCAGCAAGAGAATCGCCAGGGCGGCGAACGCGAAGGTCATCGACGTGACCTTGACCAGCGTCAGGATCGAGAACAAGAGCAAGGCCGTGAAGCCGCGCAGTCTGCGCGACCAGGCCGCGCTGCCGGTCGCTGTTTCGTCTACGCATTCCAGGCCAAGATCCGCCGCGAGCAATCCCATCGCGAACAGCCACGCGTCGTCGGGCATCGGCAGGACGGTCAGGATCAGGACGCCAGTTGCCACGTCGACCCAGGTTCCGCGCCGCACGAGTCGCGCGAACAGCAGGAAGGCGAGGCCCGCGCCAAGCAGCACTTCCCACAGCCAAAGTTTGGCCGTGTACAGCGCGGGATCGAAGGGCGAGGCCGTGAAGTACGCCAGCGGCCCGGAAGTGAAGATGATCTCGCGGCCGAAGCGCAGGCCGTGGGTCAGAGCGACGCCGAGCGCCTGTTGGTAGGAGGGATCGAGTTCGAGCGTGGCGCTGCCGCGCGGCGGCGAAATGCGCGCGAGCCAGCAAAGCAGCGCGAGGGCGAGAATCAGCCCGCTCTGAAACTCGCTCAGCTTTGTAGGCTTGTCCGTTGATCGATCGTCCATGGGATCTTGCTCGCCGCAGGATACCGTCCACAGCCAACTGACCACGATGTCGAAGAATCCCCAACTCAACGGACACGAAGCGCGCTTGCTCGGGGTGCTCTATGAAAAGGAGCGCACGGTGCCAGAGGGATACCCGCTCAGCGTGCACGCGCTGGCGACTGGAGCCAATCAGAAGAGCAATCGCGAGCCGATGACCGATTGGAGCGAGGCGGAGATCCTGGTCGGGATCAGTGGCCTGTTGCAGAAGGGCCTGGCCGGCAAGGTCTTTCCGAGCGGCAGCCGCGTCGAGAAGTACCGCCACAATGCGCGCGAGACGCTCGGTCTCGACGACCGCAAGTTGGCCATCCTTGCCGAGCTTTTGATGCGCGGTCCGCAGACCGTGGGCGAGCTGCGCACGCGGGCGAACCGCATGACGGAACTTGGGAGCCTGGACGCGGTGTTGGCCGATCTTGCGGCCCTTGCGAACGGCGGTTTCGTGCGTCGCGTGGACCCGGGGCCGGGGTCACGGGCCGAGCGTTGGGTGCAACTGCTCTCGCCCGATCTGCATCCGCTGAGTTTTTCCAGTGACTCGAGTTCGGCTGAACCACGCTCGTCCGGCGCGGAACCCAACCTGAAGGATCGCGTCGCGAGCCTCGAGTCGCGGGTGGAGGCGCTGGAGCGCGCGCTCAAGGAACTCGGCGCGCTCTGATCAGTGCGCGACGAGCCAGTTGTTGCCAAAACCGCATTCGACCGCGAGCGGCACGCTGAGCTGTGCTGCGCCCTGCATACAATCGATAACAACCGGCCGCACGAGGTCCAGCTCCGACTTGGGCATCTCGAGCACGAGTTCGTCGTGCACCTGCAACAGGAGTTTCGCCGCCGCGCCCATTTCGCCCAGCCGCCGCTCCAGGTTGATCATGGCCCGTTTGATGATGTCCGCCGCCGAACCCTGGATCGGCGTGTTGACGGCCATGTTCTCGGCGAATGAGCGCAAGCGGCCGTTGTCCGAACGCAGCTCGGGCGTCGGCCGGCGCCGGCCGAAAATTGTTTCGACGTAGCCGACCTCGCGCGCGTGCGCGAGCAACTGCTCGCGCCAGCCGCGCACCCTGGGGAAGGACTCGAAGTAGCGGTCCATGAAGCGCTTGGCTTCCGGGATCGAGAGGCCGGTCTCGCTCGCCAGCCGCGAAACTCCCATGCCGTAGAGCAGCCCGAAGTTGACGGCCTTGGCTCGATTGCGCATCTCGCGCGTCACCAGACGTTCGTCGATTTCGAAGACCACGCTCGCTGTTGAAGCGTGAATGTCGCGGCCTTCCGCGAAGGCCGCCTTCATGCGTTCGTCGCCGGCAAAGTGCGCCATGATGCGCAGTTCGACCTGGCTGTAGTCAGCGGTGAACAGGACCCATTCGCCAAGTTCATCGGGTTCGCGCGCGATGAAGGCCGCGCGCAAGCGCTGGCCGCGCTCCGTGCGCACCGGGATGTTCT
>JAYUOR010000727.1:0-2622 GCA_043760765.1 Planctomycetota bacterium
ATGTTCGTGAAGCCGAAGTAGTTGTTCGGCTGCGTCTGGTTCGAGAGGTTGCTGAACGAATCGACGACGATGGGGCCGAGCATCGCGCGGAAGACGGAAGGACCGACCGTGCTGATCTGGTGATAGACGAAGCTCAGATCGCTGATCGGTGTCGCGAACTTGATCGTCAGGGTGTTGGGCAGGCCGACCGGATTGTTGGTCAAGAATCCGCCGACCAGATTGTTTGAAACACCCGTGGTGAAGTAGCTCGCGTGCGTCACCGTGATCCCAGGAATCTGGGTGGTGATCGGCGTGAAGTTGGGGAAGAGATTCGCCCCGAAATCGATCACGTGATCGGGGCTGGTCAGGCCGGACGACTGGGCGATGATCGCCTGTCCAAAGGCAGACGTCGTGGTCGTGATGATCGTGAGACAAGCCGCGAGAAGTGTGGTGCAGCGCATCGGGAGCCTTAGTGGAGCGGTGGAAGTGATTGGATCGGACGAGGCCTGGTGAGACGCTTGCAGCCTACCTGACCCCGGCCAATTCGGGGGCGGCGCAAGCGACGTGGCGCTGGAAATTTGTCGTCGTCGACAGAAGTCGAACGCTCGTCCTGCATCCCTGGAGCAGGCTAGCGATCTCAGCCCGCAGGCGTGACCGCGCGCCTCGGATCCAGGAACGCCGCTTCGAGCTCGTCGAGTTCGGCGACGAATTCTGCTCCGAAGTAGTACTCGAGTTCAGCGCGCACGCCGCGATAGGCACGTTCGCCGACGTCCAGGCAGACGAGCGAGCCATCGAGCGCCTCGTCGGCGAGTGTGAGCGTGCCTTCGCCAAACGTCAGCGGGAACAGCGCGCTGACGATCGGCTTGAAGTCGTGATAGTCGAGTCCCTTCGCCAGCGCAAATCCATGCAGCATGCAGCCGCGGCCCTTGCGCGCGAGGAACACGCAGCCGTGCTCGTCAGCGGCCGTGCGCCGCGACTTGCCGCCAGGGAATTCGGCATCGTCTTCGATCTCGTCGCTGAACCACGCCGCGCGCGGCACGCCGGTGAAGGCTTCGATGTCCGTCGCGTGAAGCTCGAGCCGTCTCACGTTCTCCGCGTCGATGTCGACCCCGTACTGGCAGCACGCGTCCGCGCAGAAGTCGCAGGCCATGCAGCGCGTGAAGTAACGCGCGCTGAAGATCGCAGTGTTGACCCGCGCGATCACAGGCACACCGTGACAGCTGGGGTAGGGACGGGTCAGTGGACGGAGCATGTGACTGACTAACGATCTCCATCGTATTTGCCACGCCGAAGGCGAACTACTTCAATCGCAAGGTCAATCGCGATTGGAGTTCGACGTCGTTCGTGTATCGCGTGCCGCACTGGCGAGATCATCGCGGTAGACCTCGCAGCCCATTGAAGGAACGCTCGCTTCCCATCACGCGGGACCCGTGTATCCGCACACGCCCATCCGGGGTGAATTGACGACGGGGAGATAGATGCCCTCGTTTGCGTGCTCGTGTTTCTTGGCATGCACTTCACAAAATACGGCGAAACCGTCATCCATGCAGAACGGGCACACCGTCTCAGCAGGTTTTTCGCATTTCCCGCAGGTCCACGGCGGTGCGTCGTTTCGCGCGAGCAAGCGGACCACGGCGCGACCGAGCGAGCCTTGACGCATGCCGAGGGTGCGTCCCCGCAGGAGCGTCGTCGATCCGAAGTCGTATTCGTGCCGCAGGAGTTGGTTCTTGGTGCCGAGGAGATTTCCGACGCGAGAAGCCATGGGTAGCTCCTCGCGGCCGAGGTAGAAGGCACTCATGTGACCGCAGCACTCCAACCAGAGCTTGCGAAGGGCCGAATCCACGGCGGCCAGTTTCGCAGTCGCGCGTACCTCAAGGAGAATCCAGTAACGCGGATCGCCGTCAGCTACAAACTCCAGTGCGATCAACTCGAGAGGTGGGCCCTTTCGATCATGAGCGACTGCGCAAGTCTCCATGTGTCGGATGATGGGGGACTTCGCTTCGCGATGGCCGCACAGCTCACAGGTTCCCGCTTGGATCGATCGTTTCATGCCTTCGCTATGCGTTCATCTCCTTGCCGATTGCTCGGGCGCGCCCCTGCCCTATCCTCGGCTTCGTTCCACCGGCACGCTTCTGCGATCTCGAAGTCCTCGTCGGGCACCGCCTCACCCGTGATGCAACTGAAGCATGCCCGACCCGCAGTTGCAGACCCAATCACCCAGATGCGGTTCCCGCAGGCGCAGGCTTTTCCGGCGAGAAGCGCCGCGAGTGCTGCCCGCAGTGCCCCGCGCAGTTCTTCACGATTGCATCCTGAGTTGGCCTTCAGGTGCAGGTCGATGTAGTCGTCGATTTCGACGGGGACGAAGCGCATGGTACGGGATCTTCACTCATTCTCACGCCGGGCGCAACCCGGGACCAAGTCAACTGACCTCGTCCTGCGCATCACCCTTTTCAGACTGTAGACTTGGCCTCGAGTCCGTCGTTGGGAGTCATGTGGATCTTCTACTCGGTTCGAGTCTCTGCTCGAATCACCCTCGGAAGGAATTGCATACGCGGAAGTGTACGCAGCTCGCCCGCGCCGTGGCCGGCGCTGCTGCCGTACTACTTTCGCAAGTGCTCGCAGTGCGTCGTTGACAGCTGTCGA
>JAYUOR010000728.1:0-2619 GCA_043760765.1 Planctomycetota bacterium
AGCGTGCAAGATTTTGCCGCGAGCACGCTGGCGCGAGCGATGCGCCTGTTGGATCGCCGGCACTCGAACGCCGCGCGCGAGTTTTTGACCCAGGCCTACGCAGGAAAACTCCCGCGCGCGGAACGCGAGCGACTGATCTTCGAAGCCTGGAGTTTCTTTTTTCGGATGATTGCGCGCTCCAACGGTCTTGATCGCGTCGTAAAGCGCGACGGTTTCGAAGCCCACTTCGAGATGCACTACGGCCCAGGCGTGCGCGAAGCGCTCTTCTCGGGGCGCGGACGGATGCTGGTCGCCCCGCACCTAGGCGATTTCGAAGCGGGCGCACTGACGATCCCGTTGCTCGGTCTCGGGCCTTGCTACGTGGTCTCGCGGCCGCCGCGCAACAGCTACCTGTCGATCGCCTTCCAACGCCAGCGCGATGCGCGGGGCTACCGGTTGCTGCATCGTCGCGGGGCGATGGAGGAAGTCTCCAAGATTTTTAGGGCCAATGGCAGCTTGGTTCTGATGCTCGACCAGCGTGCACGCCGGAGCCCGACGGTCGCGCCATTTTTCGGTCGCCTGGCCCATTGTGAGCGCGCACCGGCGATCCTGATGCGCCGGCTTCAGGTGCCGGTGATCACGGTCTGGTGCGAGGCCCTCCCGCAGCCCTGGAGGTACCGCATGCACTTCACGCGCGTGTTCGAACCCCAGGAATTCGCGCGGGCCACGCCCGAAGAAATTTCGACGGCGTTGAACCACGCGATGGAAGAGATGATCCTGTCCGCGCCAGAGCAGTACTTCTGGTTTCACAAACGCTACTTCAAGGCTCCCGTGGCAGAGCCGACTCACCCGCTGCCGCGCACAGAAGAACCCGATTCGAACTGAGACTGGCCGCGCGCGGCGGCCCGACTGGACTTTGCGGCCCAATCTGGCCGATCCTGGCCGGTCCGCGGCCCACGGCAACCTCGAACCCCCTCAATATGCACATCGTCACCGGCGGCGCCGGCTTCATCGGCAGCAACCTGGTCCACGCTCTCAACCGGCGCGGCATCCGGGACATCGTGATCGTAGACGATCTCGAGCAGGGCGAGAAGCACCTCAACCTGAACTCGCTCGCCTTCGCCGACTTCGTCGACGTGCGCAAGGCGGATCAGCTGCGCCAAAAACTTGCCGGCGCGCGCATCGATGCCGTCTTGCATCAAGGCGCCTGCTCGGACACCACCGAGCACAACGGCCGCTTCATGATGGAGACCAACTTCGAGTCGTCGAAGGCCTGGTTCGAGTTCGCCGCGGGGCGCTGTCCCTTCCTGTACGCCTCGTCGGCCGCGACCTACGGAAACGGCACAAGCGGCTTTCGCGAAGAACCGGCCTGCGAGTGGCCGCTCAACGTCTATGGCTTTTCCAAGCTGGCCTTCGACAACTGGGTGCGCGCGCGGCTCGCGCTAGCCTCGACCACGGTCGTGGGGCTGCGCTATTTCAACGTGTACGGTGCGCAGGAAAACCACAAGGGCCGCATGGCCTCGCTGGTCTTCAAACTGCAGCAGCAGGCCGTGCGCGGCGAGGACCTGACGGTCTTCGAGGGCAGCAAGGAGTTCTTGCGCGACTTCGTGTTCGTCGACGACGTCGTCGATGTGAATTTGTTCTTCCTCGAGCAGCCCAAGGCGCGCGGGATTTTCAATTGCGGCAGCGGCCGCGCCGAGAGTTTCGACCAGCTCGCGCACGCCACGGCCTCGCACTTCAAGGGCGCACGAGTGAAGGAAGTTCCATTCCCAGCCGATCTGCGCGGCAAGTATCAGGCATTCACGCGCGCCGATCTCACGGCGCTGCGCAAGGCCGGTTATTCACGCGAATTCACCAGCCTCGAAGAGGGCGTGCGACGCTACGTCGAGGCCTTGAACACGAGCGGCGGCTACCTCCGCGGCCAGCACAGCGTCTGAGCTGAACCCAGGTCCAAGATGCATCCCGAACAACTGAGAGAAATCGTCGAGAGCCTCGGCCGGCCGCGCATTCTGGTCATCGGTGATCTGATCCTGGATCGCTACGTGACCGGCGCGGTCGAGCGCATCTCTCCCGAAGCGCCGATTCCCGTCCTCTGCGCAACCCAGAGTGAAGATCGCCTGGGCGGCGCGGGCAACGTGGCCGCCAACCTGCGCGCCATGGAAGCGCCGGTGGAAATCGTCGGCGTCGTCGGCGATGACTCGCGCGGCCGGCAGATGCTCGGAATGTTCGAAGAGCTCGGCTGCGACGCGTCCGGCTGCATTGCCGACGCCGACCGGCCGACGACCGAGAAGACGCGCATGATCAGCGGCGTGCAGCAGATGCTGCGCGTCGATTGGGAGAAGGCTCACGCGATTTCAGCGGAACACGAGGCCCGTTTCGTTCGTGAATTGCCTGCGCGCGTCGAAAAAGCCCAGGCCGTGATCCTGTCCGACTACGGCAAGGGTGTGCTGACCAAGCAGGTCATCGAAGTGGTGATCGCCGCCGCACGCCGTGCGCGCGTGCCCGTGCTCGTCGATCCCAAGGGCAGCGACTACTCACGCTACGCCGGCGCGACGCTGGTAACGCCCAACCGCAAGGAGGCCGAGGAGGCGTTGGGCCGCAAACTGAAAACGCTCGACGAAATGCCGGCCGCCGCGCGGG
>JAYUOR010000729.1:0-2619 GCA_043760765.1 Planctomycetota bacterium
AGGCCGGATCCGTGTGGCCCGGCTTGTGCAGGCGTTCAGGATCCAACTCGCGATTCGAGCGCTCGCGCTGCTTGTGCGCCTGCATCGAAAGGATCCCAAGCAACCACGGCACCAGCGGACGGCGCTCGTCAAAGCTCGCGGCGCTTTCGATCGCGGCCAGAAAAGTCGCCTGCACCAAATCCTCGGCATCCGGAGCAGACTTCGCCAGGTGGGCCGCGACCGAGGCCAGCTCAGGGGCGGTCCGATCGAAGACCCTGGCCAGGGCGCGCATGTCGTTCTGATCACGGAAGCGCAGGAAAAGGGCGGTGAGGTTTTCGCTCATGGTTCCAATACTTCCGGGAGGGGCTGAACGCGTTTCAGCAATTCCCGCATGCCACGGCAAGCCAGGATAGGCTGGCTGGCGAAGTTCAGGTCATTTCCAGCCCAAGCGAGGCCTTTCGATGCACTCCCGGCTCTGTCTGTCGCGCACGCTGCTCGCCTCCGCAACGGTCTTCATCGCCCTAGCCGCGCCGGTCCTGGCGAACACCTGGATCGTCGACGTCAACAACGGTGCGGGGGCGAACTTCACGCAGCTCACCGACGCGCTGATCGCATCGCAGGCGGGTGACGTGATCATCGTCAGGCCTGGCGCGTATGTGCCGCCAGTGAACGGGCTCGCGATCAACAAGGGCGTCACGATTATCGGGCAGGGCATCGTGACGATGGGCCCCTTCGGGTTCGGAGGCATCCACGTCGATGGCTTGCCGGCCGGCGAAGTGCTGCTGATCGTCAATTTGACCGCAGGTGGTTGGCAGCTCAGCTCCTCGCAGGGTTCGGTCACGATACGCGAGTGCAAGGCTCAATATGGAGGAGTGTTGACCGTGGACTCGTGCTCGGACGTGCGCATCCAGTCCATCGTCGGAATCGTCAGGAACGCCGTGGTTAGCAGCTCGCGGGTCGAGATCGCCGACTGCACGCTTTACGGAACCAGCGGTGCGGCCGCATGCTGCTATGGATTTCCAGGTGGCAATGGGACGAGCGGACTCACGGTGAACGCCGGTTCCCTGGTGCACCTCGCGCGCAGCAGCGCCATCGGCGGCAATGGTGGCGACACGCTCGGTGGACCGGCCCAGGGAGGCAGTGCCGGGGCGGGCGTCGCGGTGAACAACGGCGAGTTGTGGATCGATGGTGGCGGAATCGCTTCGCTGCAAGGGGGAGTCGGCGGGGTCGGCGACGCCTGCCCGTACGATGGCGCCTGCGGACCGGGCCTGTGGAACTACAACGGAACCGTGGTCCGCTCCGGCGCGAATCTGCTGTCGAGGTTTCCGCCGCCGGGACAGTGTGGTGCGCCAGGGGCGCCGATAGTGCTTGGCGGAACTGCCATCGATCAGGTGCTCACTCCCGATTCTCCGACGCTCGAGCTGATCGGCAACTCTCAAGCAGGCAGTCAGGTCACGTTCACAGTGCACGCGCCGCCTGGATCCGCGGTGCGGCTGAACGTCGGTCCGACTCCGCAGGTGCTCGCCGCGCCAGGAATTCTCGTCGAAGCGCTGCTGATCAAGTCGCGCAGCTTCGATCTTGGAATCGTGCCGCCAGCAGGCGTTGTTTCGAAGCTGATCAGCATTTCTCCGGCCAATCTGCCTGGATATCGCCAGTTCGCGCAGGCGCGCGTCGTCCTGCCGGGCGGCGAAGTGCGCCGCTCGTCGTCGAGTTTGCTCGTCGTGCGCTGAGGAAGTCGACTGGGGGCTCGCATGGCGGACGAGCTTTGGCGACGATCTCGCTGAAGTCATGACGACACTCACCAGCTCCACCGTCGACCTCGCCACGACCCGCGGTCCGATGCGCGTGCATTTGTTCACGCCGCAGAGCGCCGGCCGCGTTCCCGGCGTCGTCTTCTACTCGGAGATTTTTCAGGTCACCAGTCCGATCCGGCGCATGGCGGCTGCGTTGTGCGGCGAAGGCTTCCTCGTTGCGGTGCCCGAGGTCTATCACGAGTTCGAGCCGCTCGGTACGGTGCTCGGCTACGACACGCAGGGCTCCGAACGCGGGAATGAACTCAAATACAAGAAGACGCTCGCGAGCTACGACGAAGACGCGGATGTCGTCGTGAACTATCTGGCGTCGCACGCGCAGTGCAACGGTCGCATCGCGAGTTACGGCGTGTGTCTCGGGGGGCATTTGGCCGTGCGCGCGGGGCTGCATCCGAAAGTTCAAGCGGCCGCGGCGTTCTATCCGACGGATCTGCATACGAGCACGCTCGGCGCGGGCAAGCAAGACGACACGCTGCTGCGACTCGCGAACGCGCGCGCTTCGTTTTTCTTCGGCTTCGGCCGCCAGGACCCGCACGTGCCGCTCGACGGACGTCGAAAGATCCAGTCGCGGCTCGAGGAAGTGAACGCCGACTTCGAATGGCACGAGTTCAACGGAGCTCACGCCTTTCTGCGCGACGAAGGTCCGCGCTACAACCCGGCGCTCGCGCGCAGCGCGATGGGGCTCCTCGTGCGTTTCCTCCAGGAAAAAGTCGGACCGACGGCTTGAGCGGTTGCCCCGCGCGATCGCGGGCCGCGTGTAGAATACCGGGCCGACTTCCGCCCAGGAAAATCCCATGCGCACCCTCATTGCAGCCTTCGCGTTCGTTGG
>JAYUOR010000730.1:0-6624 GCA_043760765.1 Planctomycetota bacterium
CCGGCGCTACGCGCCGGGGAGCAGCGGACTGTGGACGAATTCACCTGACTCCGTACGTCGCGATTGGACCTGAACGGAGGACGTCGGCTACGATTTCGAGCGAGAGAAAAAGTTCCTCGCGCGTGCGCGGCGTCGCGATGCACAGCCGCACGGCGTGCGGCACGTTGGCGCGCAGGACGGCAAAGGCGTCGGGCGCGGAAAGCGCAACGCCGCGGCGCAGGCAACGCGCGATGAAGTCGTCGGCGCGCCAGGGATCCGGGAGCTCGAGCCACAAGGTGCTGCTAGTCGCCGCCGAGGGCGTCGTAGGATTTCGCAGCACACGACGTGCGAGCGTCTGCCGCGCGGCAATCTCCGTCCCCTTCGCGCGCGCGATGCGCTCGGCCGTGCCGTCCTCGATCCACAGCGCGGCGAGTTCGCCCATCAGCGGCGCCCCCATCCAAGCGATCGCGTTGGTCGCTGCCACCAGGCGCGGCATGAGATCGGCCTTCGATCGAGGCGCGAGCAGATAGGCGACGCGCAGGCCGGCGCAGACCGACTTCGACAGACTCTCGATGAACAGCGTGCGCTCCGGCGCCAGCGCGGCGATCGGCTGGAGGCCTGAATCCCTGGGCAGCAGGAAACCGTGACTGTCGTCCTCGACGATCGTCAGGTCGTGCCGCCGTGCAATCTCGGCGATCGCGAGGCGCCGCACCTCGGGCAAGATCACGCCGGTCGGGTTGTGCAGATTCGGCATCAGATAGAGCAGCTTGGCGTGGCTCTTCCTGGCCGCCGCCTCGAGCGCGTCGGGCAGGATTCCGTGCTCGTCCATGGCCACGGGATGGGTGCGCAACTTCAGGAGCCCCGCCAATGCCTTGAGCCCCGGATAGGTCAGCGACTCGGCCAGGACTCCATCACCCGCGCTGGCCAGTGCCGCGAATGCGACCGCCATGGCGTGCTGGGCGCCGCCGGTGATCAGCACGCGCTCGAGCTCGGGTTGAGCGCCGCTGGCTTCAAGCCACTTCACCCCCGCGCGCCGATGACGATCGAAGCCGGCCGGGTTGTAGTCGTCGAAACAGCCGGCGATGTCCGGTCGATCGGCGAGCGAACGCAGCGCCGCGGAGCACTCCGCCGCATCGGGACCGCCCGCTGGCACGTTGATCGCGAGGTCGTGAACCGGCTGCGGCGCCGTCGACTCCCGGGCGGAAAACTCCGGCCGCGCCGTCGCGTGCCGCACGAAGCTGCCGCGGCCAACCTCGCCGTCGATCAATCCGCGCGAGCGCGCTTCCGCATAGGCATGGGTCACGGTGCCGATGTTCAGGCCCAACGCACGCGCGAGCGCTCGATGCGTCGGCAACTGCTCGCCGGGCTGCAGGACACCGCTGCCGATGTCGTTCGCCAGGGCATCGGCGAGCGCCAGATAGATCGGCGAGGCGCCGGGCTTCAACGTGGGCTTCCAGATTGACACCATGACAATGTACTGCTCGCCAAGACGATTGTCATGGCCTATTCTGAAGCCTCACGCCTTCCTGACACGATCCGTGCCACCTGGATGGCGCCAGGCCCCAGACTAAATCGAGACACTCGTATGAAGACGACCATCACACCCAAAGCCCCCACCACGACACCGACTCCCTTCGAACTCAAAGTCGGCCTGGCCCGCATGCTCTGCGGCGGTGTGATCATGGATGTCACGAACGTCGAGCAGGCGCGCATTGCGGAGGATTCCGGTGCCGTCGCGGTCATGGCGCTCGAACGCGTGCCCTCCGACATCCGCAAGGAAGGCGGCGTCGCGCGCATGGCCGCGATCGAGATCATGGCCCAGATCCAAGCGGCCGTGTCGATCCCGGTCATGGCCAAGGCGCGCATCGGCCACTTCGCCGAGGCTTGGATCCTCGAGGAGCTCGGCGTCGACTTCATCGACGAGAGCGAAGTGCTGACCCCCGCCGACAGCGAGCACCACATCGAGAAGGCTTCGTTCAAGGTGCCCTTCGTCTGTGGCGCGACTTGTCTGGCCGAAGCCTTGCGCCGCATCGGCGAGGGCGCGGCCATGATCCGCACCAAGGGCGAGGCGGGCACGGGCAACATCGTCGAGGCAGTCCGGCACCTGCGCCTGGTCAACGCCGAGATCCGCAAGGTCGCCGGCGCGCCGCGCGAGGAACTGATGGCGATCGCCAAGGAACTGCGCGCGCCCTACGAGCAGGTCCTGGCCGTGCATGCCCTCGGCCGCCTGCCGGTGCCGAACTTCGCGGCCGGTGGAGTCGCGACTCCGGCCGATGCTGCGCTGGTCATGGCACTGGGCGCCGAAGCGGTCTTCGTCGGCTCGGGCATCTTCAAGAGCGAGAACCCCACTCGCACCGCGGCGGCGATCGTCAAGGCGACAGCGCGTTTCAAGGACCGCGGTGTGCTGCTCGAAGCCGCGCGCGAATCGGGCGCGGCGATGAAGGGCATTCCGATCGAAAGTCTGGCGCCGGAGCAGTTGCTCGCGGGCCGCGGTTGGTAGAGCGGTGAATCTGGGCGCGAAAAAAGTCGGGGTCCTGGCCCTGCAGGGCTCCTTCGAAGAACACGCCGCCGCCGTGCGACGGCTGGGCATCGACCCCGTGCTCGTGCGTTCGGCTCAGGACGTGCGCGAGCTCACGCACTTGATCCTGCCGGGCGGCGAATCGACGACGCTGCATCACTTGATGGAGCTGTTCGGCGTTGACGAGGCCATTCGCTCGCGCGCGGCGAGCGGCGAGTTGTCGATCTTCGGCACCTGCGCAGGCGCAATCCTGCTCAGTCAGGACGACGGCACACGACCTCCGCGCTTTGGCCTCCTCGACGCGACGCTCGATCGCAACGCCTACGGCCGTCAGGTCGATTCGTTCCGCGCGAATGTCGATGTCGAGCAGCTCTCAGGCGGTCCGTTGGACGCCGTCTTCATCCGTGCTCCGCGCTTCTCGAAGATCGGCCCGCGCGCGCGCGTGCTTGCACGACACGACGGCGAAGCGATCCTCGTCGAACAGCCCGGCCTGCTCGCGGCGACGTTCCATCCCGAACTGACGCAGGACGATCGCCTTCTCGAACGCTTCCTGCGAAGTCCGGTTCCGCGAGCGGCGCCGCAGTCACTTCACTGATTGTGACTTGGCCGAGCGCGGCAGACGTTCCTCGGAAATCTCGTACAGCGCATGCAGCGCGGAACGAAGCGCCTTGGCGATGCGCGCGTCGACGCGTTGGGACAGCGCTTCGACCAGTTCGCGCGACATCGCCAGCGTGCGCTCGCGGCCGCCGTTGAACTTGGCCCAGACTTGCTCGGGATCTTCGGCGGCGCGCAGCTGATTCACCAGGCTGTGCAGGTTGTGCAGCTTGTCGCAGGCTTTCACCGAAGCGGCTTCCGGCGACATGTGCGGGACCTTTTCGATGCCGGCCGATTTGCGCTCACTCCACGAGCGCGTCTTGTCCTCGGTCAGTTGGCCCACGATTCCCGCGACGTGCGGCCCAAATTCCGCCTGAACGCGCTCAACCGACCAGCCCTCGCAGTCCTCGACGACATCGTGCAGGAGGCCCGCCGCGACGACGTCATCATCGAGACCAAATCGCGCCAGCATCAGCGCGACGTGCATCGGATGCGTGATGTACGGACTCGCGCTGTCGCCCTTGCGGCTTTGGCCTTCGTGCGCGGCAATGGCCGCGTGCAAGGCGCGTTCGATGACCGAGGAATACATCAGATCTGGACGCCTAGGGGTTTGAGGGCCACGACACCGAAAAGCATCGAGGCGACGACGAAGGTGAGCAAGATGCCACCCTCTCCGCCCGGCAACCAGCCGAGGTCGCGGTCGGGGTAGGCGATCGCCACGCTAGAGAATGGAGAACTCGAGGGGAAGCCTGCTTCGGCCGGCCACAGCGCCGGCCAGTGATCGGGATCGGTCAACTTGTACCAGTCGCGATTGTTGACGCGGCGCGGTTGCATGACGCGCAAGCTCTTGTCGCCGGCGCAGAACGACTTAGTCTCGCTCGCGCCGTTGCCGAGCGCGAGTCGGATCTCGTGCACGCCCGACTTCGTGGCGGCGATCTCCTGATAGGCGCGGCGTTCGCTCGGGATGCGCACCAGCGGCGAAACTGCGACGACACCGTCGGGCAGGGTGACCTTCAGATCCTTGATCAACGCCTCGGGCGCATTGGAAACGAGTTGGACTTCGAGCAGCGTGCCCGCGCCGGCGAGTTGCGCGCTTGGATTCTCGCTCAGCGCGACCGGCGCGTAGGCGTAGCGCACGACGAACTGCGCGACGACGAACACGAACGGGATCGCCAGCGGAATGAAGGGTCCAAAGTTCAGCCCCAGGTACTGGAAGTTGCGCAGCACGATCTTGACCACCGATCCACCTACGACGCGCAAATCGTCCTGAAAGATCCGTATCGCGATGATGTGTCCCTTGATTCGGTCCTTGACGGCCTTGATGCGCCGCTGCGAGCTGATGAACTTGAATGCGACCAGCGCCAGCACGCCGAAGACGCCAGAGATCAAGATCAATGCCCAGGCAACGCCCATGAACTCGAGCGGCGCCAGAACCAGGTCGAACAGACCTGTCATCGCTGCGTTGAGGGCGTTCATGGGGTGGGGAACAAGCCGGGCCCGCGGGGCTCAGCTGATGTAGCCGAGGCCTCGCAGCTTCTCCGTGATGTCCGCGTCGGACTGAGCGCCTTCGAAGTTGGCGAGCTCCTTCTCGACGCAGTGCACGATGAATTCATCCGCGGAGGCATATCCCGCCAGCTCCGCGATCTTCTTGACTCGTTCGTAGAGGTCCTTGTCGAACTTGATTTTGGGTGCGCCGCCAAACATGGGATTCGTAGGGTCAGAGGTTTGTGGTCAACGATCTTCCAACACGCGATGGCCGCCCATGCCCTTCTGCGGCCCAATGCCGTAGCGGGCCAGGATCTCCACCGTCAGGTCCTCGAGGCCATGCACGCCTGGCAGGACCGCGCGGTTGGAGAGCAGGGTGCCCATCACCACATCCGGGGCCATCAGGTGACTGCCATTGAAGGTGCCGCCGAGATTGTCGCTCAACACCTCGTTCGGGATCCGCCCCTGGGTGGCCTCGTCCGAATTGTCGTATCCGGAATCATACCCGACGATCATGTCGGGAGCCTCCGCGGCGCGCGCGCCCGAGTAGACGGCGCTCGCGAGGTCGCAGCGAAAAATGACGCGCGCGCCATCTTTTGGATCGCGCAGTGCTTCGAGCTTGGTCTTCAACTCGGCGAGCAGCGCGGCTGAGTCCTTCGGATCGACGATGCCGTCTTCTTTCGCATCCTTGGTTTCCGGATCGTCACTCTCGCGGCCCTTGAGATTCAGATAAAGCCCGTTGAAACCGATGCCGTAAGCGCGCGTCTTCGACCAGTCGACTGCGTCCATGATCAGGACGGCTTCGGCGCTTGGATCGGTGCGCGGCTTTTCGCGCTCTTTTCCGGGCTTGAGCACCAGATAGCCGTTCTCGAGCAGCCAGGTGTTCAGGCTGAACTTGCGCGTGTACGGCGCAAAGCCGTGGTCGCTCATCACGATCAACGTCGTGTCCGCGGGCAGGCGCTCGCGCAAATGACCGAGCACGCGATCCATCTCGATGTACAAATCGAAGACCGTGTCTTTCCAGGTGCTGCCCGCGCGCTTCGTCCAGGCTTCCGACGATTCCGCGGCGATCTTCGGATCGTGGTGCGGATGCTTCACGTCGCCATGGCGCCACATCATGTGGCAGCACAGATCGACGGTGCTGAAGTAGAAGAACAGGAACCCGCCCTCGGGCTTCTTCAGGTACCGATCGAGCGCGTAGTCGAGCATGCGCTCGCCCTCGTGGTGCACGAGGCTCGCTTGTTGCATGAACTCGGGCACACTGAGAACCTCGCTCTTGAGCGCACTGACATCCTCGGGCATGCCCTGTGTGTAATACGGCCCGATGCCTTTCGTGCGCGAGGCGAGATCGGCACTGGCGGAACTGGGCTCGCTGACCAGAACGATCGGATTTTCCGGATCGATGTTCACAGCCGAGGCATACATCTGGAACGGTTCGATCGAGCGCAGATAGAAGCGCACGATGCCGTGGACATCAGCGATGCCTCCGGGGGCCAGCGAGAAGCTGACCGAGATGAACTCGCTCCACTCGCCGGGTTCGAGGACCAGAACGTGACCGTCGATCTCGAGCGCCGCGGCGTGGTGTTCGCGGTCGAGACTGATCGTCATCGGAATCGTGACCGGACCGCGCGGGGCGTCTTTGGGTTCTTGCTTGGGATCCTGGGCTACTGTCGGCTTCCTGGGCTCGGCCGGCTGCTCTTGCTCGCGATGGAATGGACTGCTCGGACCGGTCAGTTTCGCGGAGACCTGATTGCTCCCGTCGACGCGCACGCTCTCGATCTTCTTGCCGATCGAGAATTCTCCGGTCAGCGCTTCTTCCGTATAGAACGTGAACTCGCCGTACGCGGAATCAACGGCCGGCGTCATCATCCCGGAGAACGACACACCTTCGGCCTTCTCCACCGGAAAGTTCGCGGGCATGCGCCAGATGTCGGCGGGAATCCCGTGCTTGGCGAGCACGCTCCAGAAGGCCTCGCCGTCGCGATTCGAAAGACTGTCGCCGCCCCACAGCGGAAGTTGCCAATCGCCCCACAGCGCAAGGTTTTTCG
>JAYUOR010000731.1:0-2614 GCA_043760765.1 Planctomycetota bacterium
TCTTGCGTCGAGCTGTCGCTGTACGTTCCCGTCGCCGTGAATTGTTGCGTCGTTCCAAGCGCGATCGACGGATTAGTCGGCGTCACCGAGATCGAAACAAGCACGGCAGCCGTGACCGTGAGCGTGGTCGAGTTGTTGATTTCTGTCGCGGGGTCCGCAGCGGCGATCGTGGTGGAACCGACTGCGACGCTGGTGGCGAGTCCGTTGCTTCCCGGTGCGTTGCTGATCGTCGCCGCGGCCGTGATCGACGAACTCCAAGTAGCCGCAGTCGTCAGGTCTTGCGTCGAGCTGTCGCTGTACGTTCCCGTCGCAGTGAATTGCTGAGTCGTTCCAAGTGCGATCGACGGATTGGTCGGCGTGACCGAGATCGAAGTGAGCACCGCCGCAGTAACCCTGAGAGTTTTCGAATTGTTGATTCCGCTCGCGGCATCCGTGGCCGTGATCTTCGTAAGACCGATCGAAGCCGCGCTTGCCCTGCCGTTCTGAACACTCGCCACGGCACTGCTCGAAGAGCTCCAATCGAGCGAGCCAGTCAAGTCCTGGGTGGAGTTGTCGCTAAAGGTACCCATCGCCGTGAATTGCAACGTGGTCCCCAGAGCGATCGAACGCTGGGACGGTGTGACAGCGATCGACACGAGGACCGCCGCTGTGACCGTCAGATCCGTCGAGCCACTGATTCCGCTCGCGCCATCGGTAGCCGTGATGGTCGTGGTGCCGACCGAATCGCCGGTTCCGAGACCGTTGCTTCCCTGGGCGTTGCCAAGGGTGCACACGACGATGTCCGAGCAACTCCAGGCGACCGAAGCCGTCAGGTCTCCAACCGAGTTGTCGCTGTAGATCCCCATCGCCGTGAATTGCTGCGAAGTCCCCAGGGCGATCGAAGGATCGGTCGGCGTGACCGAGACCGAAACGAGTTGCGCTCCGCTGTGCCGATCGACATGGTTCCAGCACGAAGTCACGACTGCGAAGAGCAGTAGCGCCAGTGCCAGTCGCGGCAGTAGTCGGACCAGGTTCATCCGGGGTACCTCATCCCCGGCACCCTCGTGATTTCACTGGAGCGATGGCAGCAGGGACTCGATCAAGGAGCGAGCTGTTGGCGTGCTGCCCGCGCGCGTCTCGAGCAGCTCGAGTCGGGCCGGGAAGGCGCTGGGGGCAAAGTAAGGATCGGGGAGTGCGGTCGCCGCCCCTGAGGCTGAATACGGGCTTCCGCAGCGATGCGGTCCTGTGCCCCGGGGCAGACCGCGAGAGTCGTCGACCCGATTCCCCGCGCACTTGAGGAGCGACTCAGCCCTGGGGGGCGGATTCCCGTGACTCGGACCTGCCGTTCTCCTGCCCGGGATCGGCCACTCCCTGCCGGGGCCGTCCGTGCCCCATGGATCGGCCGTGCATCATCCCGCGAACCCAGCCCGGTTCTGCATTCTGCGCTGCCGATCAGTAACGCTGGCGGGCGGAAGCCGACTGCCCAAGCCATCGGTGCGCGAAAGGCCGGATACCCAATGCAGCAGGATGCCAGCGTCCCTGCGCGACGTGATTGGCAGGGGATCCGCTGCCTGCGGACGCCCCTTCGGTCAGTCCCTCAGGCCGATTCCTTCTTGTCCCGTCTCGGGCGTCCGCCCTTGCTCACCTTGCGCTCCGCAAGCTTCTCGTTGAAGGTTGCCCAGTCCTCCCGCGAGAAGAGCTTCACAGGCTGCCCACATTGCGCGCAGTACGAGCGGTCGACGCTCATCAGGTACGGCACGTAGGTGTTGCAATCCATGCAGAACTTGCGGTCGGAGTAGTAGTCGAATTGGTCCATGGTCGATTTGGGCGATGAGCAGATCGAGGTGCGATTCGCGTTGGATGCACGGGCAAAGAGCAAGCGCACGGCCAGCCGGCGAATCTCGCGCCTCAGGGTGCCGTAAGTCATTTTCCCAAATGCACTTGCGATGCATTCGAGTGGTCCCAGCCGCTGCCGGCGGTTGAGGGACCGCTGTCCTGCAGTTTGGACGAGATGACCCGTCTCCAGGTTGCGTCAAACCTCAAAATCGAGCCAACTCCAAGCCAGTCCCACGTTCGCGTTCTGGGCAACGGTCAGCGCAAGTTCATTGCCCTGAGCAGTTTGGGCGCGGCGCTCGGATCCCCTGCCATGCGCTGCTCAGATCCCGACTCTCAAAGGTCCTTCAAATTGCACACCCCGGAGCCCGTTCAAGCTCTTGCACGTCCCTCTGGTGGCTGCGGCGAGGCTCGAACGCCCTCGGCAATCGTGGCGAGCAGGTCCTGCCTCGCCCCAGGATCGGTCTCGCGCCGCAGGGCGGCTTCGAGTTCGCCACGCACGCCGGCATCGGATCCATGGGCACGACCCAAGCTCCACGCCGCTGCGGCACGTACGACCGGACTCGGACTCGAAGAAAGCGCCTTGGAAAGCGCCTCGCGCCCTTCATCGGACGGAGCTGCCGCCAGCGCAACGGCCGCGTTGCGAGCCAGCCCCTGAACTCCGGGCCTGCGAAGCGCGGTCGCATCCGCCCAGGCAGGCTGTTGCTGTTCTTCGGCGAGCCAGCGAAGCAGTCCACCTTCAAGCAGTGAAGGCGAGTCGCCCCAGGTAGAAGAAGTGTCCGGGGCCGAGCGGCCCCAGGGA
>JAYUOR010000732.1:0-2611 GCA_043760765.1 Planctomycetota bacterium
CCTTCTTCGTCTGCCAGTTTGATCCAGCGTTCGATCTCGAGATCCGAATTCGCCGCGCACATCAGGCGCCGCTCGTGCGAGAGCAGCGGCCGCACGGCCGCGAGGTCCGCGTCGAAGGGCGGCCTGGGACCGGGCCGACGCTGGTTGAAGCGCAGCTCGAGTTCACGTTGACGCTGCGCGTCGAGGAAAAACTGGCGCAGCTGCGCGACGAAGCCCATGGAGGTCCCGGGATATCCCGGCCCGCTGGCGCGGAACTCTCCGTGATTGAAGGCGATCGGCAGCACGATCTGGTCGCGCGCCGCGGCGTCGCGGCTGGTGGCGAGCACGCTCGTTCCAGAAAGTAGTTCCCCGCTCGGTGCACTCACCAGCCAACCGAATCCCGCTTCGCGATAGCCTTTGGACTTGTCGCCGGTGAGTTCGAAGACGTCGGAGGCGCGAAAGGCAGGCGCGATGCCCTTGCGATTGGCCTCGCGCATGTCGATCTGCACGTCGGCCCGCGTGTTCGCGGGCACATCGCGATCGACCTTGACCGCCGGCGGTGCGCAACCCGCCTGCGTGAACGCGTCGATGAAGGCCGGCACGGCGAGCTGGCCCTTGCCGTCGATGATGCGCACGCCGCTGGGCAGCGCAGCCCCGGCCTCGAGCACGCTCTCGATGCGCCCGTCGCGCAACAGGATCGTCTTGCGCGCAGCGTCCTCCTTGAGCTCGAGACGCACGTTCTCGATCGCTGTCGGCTGGGAAAGCGAATGGGATTGCGCACGGGCGGCGGGGCAGAGCACAGCGAATGTCCCGAAGCAGAACGCGGCGATCGGGACGCGGACGTAGGGACCTCGAAGCGTGAGCATGCGCATTTCCAGGGGTCGGGGGACTGGGACGGCGTTCCGGGGGGGACGCGCGCGGCATTGTGCCGTTCGCCCGGGATCGCCGAGCCCTGATTCCTGTTGCGCCACTCGGACGAGCGAGCAGGCGGCCTGCAGGAGGCGAACTTACGCACCTCGAACCGGTACTGCCCCTCATGATTGTGCAGCGGTCCGCGACCTGGCATGCAGCCGTTGCACAATCATGAGGGGCAGTACCCCCCGGACCCTTCTTCCTGGGGCGGTGTGCCGCTAGCCTCCGCGCCCCATGGAGCGCAAGTCCCAACCCTTTGCAGGCGATCACAGCCCGCGCCCGCGCTCACGGGCCGTGATCGCGATGTTGCTGATCACGGTCATCTGGGGCTGGGCTTTCATATGGATGAAGCAGGCCATCGGCGCCGGCGACGATTGGCTGCGCGCGCTTGCCCCGGAGTCCGCCACGGGCGCCGAGTTCGCTGGCCACGGTCTTGTGTGCACGATCGGAGCATTCATGGTGTTGCGCTTTGGCGCCGCGGCGCTCGCGCTGGCGCTCTTGTCCGCTCGCGCGCGGGCGGGCCTCGACGCCGCAGCCTGGCGCGGCGGACTCTTGCTCGGCGGCTTGCTCGTGCTCGGCTTCTTCCTGCAGATGTTCGGGCTCAACTTCATCTCCGCTTCGGAGAGCGCGTTCCTGACCAGCCTCTATGTGCTGTTCACAGCCGCGATCCTGGCCGTGATGGCGCGCCGCGCTCCGCCGCCGCAACTGATGGTCGGCGCGTTGCTCGCCACGCTGGGCGCCGCCTACATCGGCGGACCGCCGCAGGTTTCGTTCGGCTTCGGCGAATGGCTGACGATCGCCGGTGCGTTCGTGTTCGCGTTGCACATCGTGTTCACCGATCGCGTCACCCGGCGCGTCGAGCCGATGGCGGTCACGTTGACCTCGTTCATCGTGGTCACGATCGGTTCGCTCGCCGTCGCGAGCGTGGGCTTCATGTCGAGCCATACACCCGCGCTCACCGACGTCGGCGTGCTGCTCGGCGACAAGCGATTCCTGATCGCACTATCCTGCGCGGCGCTGTTCGCGACCTTGATCGCGATCTGTGCGATGAACATCTACCAGCGCGAGCTCAATCCCGTCCGCGCGGCGATCATCTACGCCATCGAACCTGTCTGGGCAGCGGCCATCGCGATTGGGATCGGCATGGAGCAACCTTCCCGCTGGCTCTACCTGGGCGGTGGCGCGCTGCTTTTCGGCAACCTCGTGGCCGAATGGCGCCGTGCTGGCGACAACTCGCCCAGCGCCGCCTGAACCACTCTCCAGCGCGCGGGAGGTTTGTGCTATCCTGTCTGCCAGCGTCGAGACTCTTTCGACTCTGACCGAGCCGGCCACCCGCCACCCACGCCCCATGACGACGACGTTGATCGAGCAGCTTTACTCCGAACTCCGGCAGGTCTTTGACCCCGAGATTCCGGTCAACATCATCGATCTGGGTCTGGTCTACGACGTGCAGGTCGAGGGCGAGACCTGCAACGTCACGATGACGCTGACCTCGCAGTCCTGCCCGGAAGCAAAGACGATTCCCGACGTGGTCAAGCGCCGTTGCAACACGGTGCCCGGCATCAAGTCCACGAAGGTCGAGATCGTCTGGGACCCGGCCTGGACGCCGCAACTCATCTCGCCCGAGGGCCGCAAGATCCTCGGCATCGACGAGAATCCGGAAGAGTAGGCGGCGGGCAGCGTTGAACGAGCAGCGGGCGCGCGATCCGTGAGGATCGCG
>JAYUOR010000733.1:0-6597 GCA_043760765.1 Planctomycetota bacterium
CCTCGATTCGGACAGCAGCGCAGGCGCAGCGTCGGTGGGGCCGCGACCCGCCATGGTCTGGTCCGAGACGGCCTGTTTCGTGGCCTCGAATTCGCGCGGCCGCGTGCTGCTGCGGGAATTGAATCCCACGACCGCGGCGCTGGTCCGCGCGGACGTCATCGGCCGGCGCGAGCAGCCGGCAACTTCAGGGCCGAGACTTGCGCTCGACGCCACCGGGACGATCGCCTGCGCCTATGACTCTCCGGGCAACATTGTCGTCTACGCAGAGCTCACTCCGCAAGAACGGCTCTACGCGGACTGCGGCCCTGGAAAACTGTGCGGTTTCGCCACCGACATTTCCGCGCCCGGTGCGGGCTGGTGGCTCATGTTGCGCAAGCAGAATCGACTGGTGTTGCGTCACCTCGAACGCGGCGGCGCGGCGGATCGCGCCGAGCTCGTGCTGTTCGAGGCGCCGTGGAGTGCCGCGGAACTCGCGGTCGGTCCACGCGGACCCTGCGCGATCGTGCAGCCCAATGTGGGCGGGCTCGATGTCCTGTGGGTCGGCGACGCGACTGTGGCCGATGCGGTCACGCGCACGGAACTGTGTCCCGCCGACACCGGCGTGGTCGCCGCGCGGCTCGCATTCAACGCGGGCCGCTGCGCATTCCTCTGGACGGAGCGCCACAACGCGCTCGTCGATGTCTTCGTCCAGTGCAGCCGTTTCGGAGGAACCGAGCAAAGTCCGCGTCGCACGCTTTTCGAAGGCAACGGCAGCGCCGTCCAGGACCAGCCCGCGGCCGCTGTTGCCGGGGAACTCGGTGCGATTGCCTGGACCGAGAATCGTTTCGGCGCATCCGTGATCGGTATGCGCGGCATGAGCACGAAGCGCAAGCTCGGCGCTCGCGAATTGTTCCTTCCGGCCGAAGTCGGAGACAGCGGTGAGCAGAGCGCGACTCCCGACGCTGGAAAGCGCGCCGCCGGCAGACGTCCCGCCATCGCCGTGCAAGCGTCGGGCCACGGACTGGTCGCCTGGATCGGCGCGGGTTCTTCGGGCCCCAACGTGTTCGCGCAGGCGATCGAAGTTGAGGCCGATGGAACGCTACGCGCCATCGCGCAGGCGGTCGAAGTCGAATCCGACGATTCCGCGGTTCCGACGACGTTCGCGCCTTCGATCGTGGCCCTGCGCGGCGAGCGCGGTTTCGTGGTCGCCTGGGTGCGCAGAGCGCCCAAGACCGGCGCGAACCCGCGTGTGTCCGAGGAAGACGGCCGTTGTGAGCTGCGCATCTCGCAACTTGATCTCGATGGCCGCGCGAGCGGTGCGCCGCGCAGCGTGGCCGAGGGCTCGCGCCTCGCGCATCCCGCGCTCGCGCAACTCGACGACGGCCGCCTCGCAGTCGTTTGGGAATCCCAGCCGCGCGTTCGCGCCAGGCGACTGGAGGCGCGCGTGCTTTCGGAGCGCCTGGAGCCGGAAGTGCGCCAGCTTTCGTTCGAGACCATGTGGCGCGACTCCGACCACTCGCCTGCGATTGCCGCCATCGACGGCGGATTCGCGCTGGCCTGGACCAGCGGCGAGGATCCCGACTGCGACGTCTTCGCGCGCACCTACGACTGCGACGGAAGGCCGCTGTCGCGACCGCTGGCGCTCTCGTCGCGTACCGGCGGCCAGCGAGATCCGAGTCTGACCCGTGCGAGTGATGGATCGCTGGTCGCTGTCTGGCAGGACGACCTTTCGAATTCCGCCCGGCTGGTCGGTCGTCGGTTTTCCGCGAAGGCCCAGCCCCTGGGCAAGCCGGCGCGTTTTGCCTTCGGCAGCGAGCCGCCGGTCTGCGACTTCGCGACCCCGCTCGTCCTCGCGCTCGAGGACGGCCACCTGTGTGTGGTCGGCTCGCACAGCGTGTCCGGCAAGGGCCGTGAGATCGGCCTGTGCCTGGCCGGCCTTGGTTGGGATCAGGTCGAAGGACGCTGACAGAATTCCACCCCGCTGCCGTGCCAGCCTGGGCCCCGCGCCCGGCAAACATTTTTTTTTGGCGAACCTGCGCGGGGTCGCCTGCGTCTGACTGGATGGCGAACGCGTTGGCGACCCGCCGCCCTGCGCAGAGGGCGGAAGCTGAGGTCCTCAGGAGCAACGCGAACGCCTATCCGCGCCGGGACATCGCAGTCCGGCGCGGTCCTATTTGGTGCAGCACGGTTCCCGCCAGCTTCGTGGAAGGCGGTCCTGGACCCACGGCGCCGCGTGCAGCCGAAAGGGATTGAGGATCGCCAGCAGTCGCGCGGCGGAACACCCGACGGCTACAGTTCCGCGAGGAGCCCGGCACTCGGCGCGCTACGATGCGGGGCTCGCACACGCTGCGCTTGCGACGGACCATGGCCGGCCCGCGGCAAGCGCCATCCCTCGCCCTGCAACCATGCCCACCAAGAACGTCGACCTGGACCGTCTCGCACCGCGCCTGGACTCGAGTCACGCGGCGACCAAGATCGTGGCCACCATCGGCCCGGCCTCCGAGGACCGTCTACCGGAGATGATCGATGCCGGCATGTCCGTGGCGCGAATCAATTTCAGCCACGGCGACGCGCAGGACCATCGCCGGCGCGTGATCAAGGTGCGCGAGGCTGCGCTCCAGAAGCGCGTCGCGGTCGGGATCCTGGCTGACATCCAGGGACCGAAAATGCGCCTGGGTTTCGTTCCCGGCGGCGCGCGCAAGCTTTCGGTCGGCGATGAGATCCGCCTGATCGAAGGCGAGCGCTCGACGCGCGATGAGGACGTGCCGGTGAACATTCCCGGTTTCATCCAGGCTGTCGTGCCCGGCAATCGCATCCTGCTCGCCGATGCCGCGGTCGAATTGATCGCGACGCGCGTCGAGGACGGTGTCGTGTATGCGCGCGTGCGCCGTTCCGGCTCGATCAACGACAAAAAGGGCGTGCACCTGCCCGACAGCGTCCTGAACATGGAACTGCCGACCGAACAGGACCGCGGTCACATCGAACTCGCCCGCGAGCTTGGCGTCGACATCCTCGGCATCAGCTTCGTCAGCCGCGCCGACGAAATCGAGCGCATCCGGATCCTTGCGCCGGGCATGTTGATGGTCGCCAAGATCGAGCGACAGATCGCCCTGACAAACCTCAAGAGCATTCTCGAGGCGGCCGACGGCGTGATGGTCGCGCGCGGCGATCTGGGCGTCGAGCTCAAGCTCGAACAGCTGCCGCTGGCGCAGAAGCAGATCATCAGCGAAGCGCTCAAGGCCGGCAAGTTCTCGATCACCGCGACCGAGATGCTCGAGTCGATGGTCAAGAGCTCGCGGCCGACGCGCGCCGAAGTCACGGACGTCGCCAACGCGGTGCTCGACGGCACCGACGCGGTGATGCTCTCGGCGGAAACCGCGGTGGGGGATCACCCGATCGAAGCCGTGGAGACCATGTCGCGCATTTCGCGCGCGATCGAGACCAGCAGCCGCTATCACGATCTTCCGCGCGTGCGCTTTCGCGAGGCCGAGCCGACGTTTTCCAATGCGACGGCGCTGGCGGCAGCTCAGGCAGCCGAGGCACTTGGGATTCGCAAGATCATCTGCTTTACCGAGAGCGGCAACACCGTGCGTCTGCTCTCGCGTTACCGCGCCGAAGCCGAGATCATCGCGCTGACGCCGAACGAGCGCACGTTGAACGGCATGACGATCCTCTCGCACGTCACGCCGCTCTTGTTCGGCCAGGAGCCGAGTCTCGAGGAGATGCTGCATTCCGCTCAACTCCTGTTGCTCGAGCGCGGCATGGTGCTGCAGGGCGAAGAAGTGATCTTCGTCGCCGGCGTGCCGCCCGGCGTTTCACGCTCGACCAATGTGATGAAGCTGCATCGCATCGGCGAGATGACCAGCATGCACTGAGGCTTTGACCTCGTCCGCGGTACGAACGATCCGCGCGGGAAAGCGGCCTGTGCGCCCCACTTTCCCGCGCGGATCGCCGCTGCCCGGAGCAGGATCAGCTGCTCAGTAGTTGGCCGGGAACTGCTCGGCGATGAAATTCGCGAGCAGAGCATCGACCGTCGCATAGTCCCCGTCGCCGACCCAGTAGGAGAAGGTGTGGGCGGTCGGGTTTTCGACGCCATTCAGCAGCGTCAGCGTGTGCAACGGCACGTCGGTCACGATCTGAGTGTCGTCGCACAGCGCGAACCCGCCGACATCGAACAACGCCTGTTGCAGGCCATGCGCGATGCGCGGCGTGGTCTGCGCGCGGACGCACTGGCCACTTCCAACCGCATAGGCGTCGGCCAGCTTGAGCGTACCGTCGGCATACACAGTCAGCGTGCTGTCGAACGGTCCGATCAGCGACGAGCCCAGGACCTCGTAGATGAACAGCGGTTCGTGCACGATCACGTTGGGGCAGACGGGCGGCGGCGCGGGCCGCTGCACATCGGCCTGCACGAGCGTGATGGCGGGAACCAGGCAGATAGCCAACACACCAAGAGCAAGTGCGGTCTTCATGGCATCCTCCTTCAAGGCATGGCCGCCGTGAAAGTCAGTGCGATGCGCCAGCTCCGTGGGTTCAAGGCCCGTGGAGCGCGCGAGACTCCGGCCGGCAGCGAGAAAGAACCGTCAGCCCAATTTAGTCAAGCGTCGGCCGCAATCCTCTACGGACGTGGACGCAGACGGGCCGCAACAAAGCGTAAGTCGCGCTGCGCACGAAGCTTTCCGGCGCGCTACGGACAAACGCTGAATTCCAGTCCGTTCGAGAGTGTCGTGTTGTTGGGCGCCGGGAAGCCGTTGTCGCGACCCCAGCACTGAGCGTCGATCAGCGTGCCCGGAACGCTGAGATAGGGTGCGGGCGCGCCGCCGAGTGCGCCGAGCGCAAACGCGTTCATGTCGAGCGAGTACACGCCCGAGCAATCGTTCGGCGGGGGATTGCCGCCTGAGTTGAGCGGCACGGAGCGCTTGAGCGGCGCGCTCACACAGCGCACTCCCGCTTGAAACGGAATTGCAGCGCGACCGCTGTTGGAATAGAGCAGCAGGCCGGGCTTGTTGTTGATCACGTTGTTTGCCTGGATCGTGAATCCAAATCCTGTCGTGGCGCTGGGGACTCCGCTCGCACTGATCGACGGGCTGCAGCCCAACGAATTGAGTTTCGCCGTGCAGTACGCGACCGGCGCAGGACACGGCCCGTCGTAGCGCGCGAGCCAGACGTCGCTGCCACCCGGGTTCTGTCCGCCGAGATTGCCGTCGGTGTCGCCGCTCACGTACACGCCGCCGATGCCGTCCGGCGCGATTGCGAACGCTTGATCGATGCCGCTCGACCCAAGTTGCAGGATCCAAGACTGATTCCCCGCGCTGTCGTGGTTCGCGAGCCAGATGTCGCGCGCGCCCGCGGTTGGCCCGCCGAGACTGTCCGCGGTCCAACCGCACAAGTGCACGCCACCTGACCCATCCGCCGCGGCGGCCTTCGTGTAGTCGTCGCCCGCCGTTCCGAACTGCACGATCCAAGCCTGATTTCCAGCGCTGTCGAAGCGCGCAAGCCAGGCGTCCTTGTTGCCCGCGTTCGCTCCGCCGAGGTTGCCGTAGGTGTCGCCGCCCACGAACACCCCTCCCGTTCCGTCCGGCGCGGCCGCGGCAATTCCGTCGAAGGCGCTCGATCCGAGTTGGCGGATCCAAGTCTGATTCCCCGCGTTGTCGTAGCGCGCGAGCCAGGCATCTCCCTGGCCGGCGGCCGGTCCGCCGAGAATGCCGTCGGTGTAGCCACTCACGAACACGCCGCCCGCTCCGTCCGGCGCGGCAGCGGAGACACCATCGAAGAGGTTCGACCCGAGTTGCCGAATCCAAGTCTGGTTCCCTGCTCCGTCGTAGCGCGCGAGCCAGGCGTCGAATGAACCCAAGTTCGGTCCGCCCAGGCTGCCGTTGCTGCGGCCGGCTACGTACACACCGCCGGATCCGTCGGAGGCGCTCGCGACGGCCACGTCGCTGGTGCTCGTTCCGATCTGGCGGATCCAACTCTGGTTTCCACTTCCGTCGTAGCGCGCGACCCACGCGTCGGAATTGCCCGCGCTCGGCCCGCCGAGGCCTGCGTCGCTGGAGCCACACGCGAATGCGCCGCCCGTGCCGTCCGCGCTCGCCGCGTTCGCAATGTCCGTGCTGCCCGTGCCGAGTTGGCGGATCCAGATCTGATTTCCTGCGCTGCCGTAGCGCGCGAGCCACGCATCGAAGCCGCCCGCGTTCGCTGCGCCGAGGCTGCCGTCGGTCGAACCGGCCAGGTACACACCGCCGGATCCGTTCGGCGCGGCGCCCCAGCAGGCTTCGTTGCTGCCGGTCACGAACTGGCGCAGCCAGACTTGATTCTGCGCGACCGCCGCCGGTGCGATGGCGGCGAGGATCGCGAACTTCAGTGTCCGTGTGAGGCCAGGGCGCATGGCGAGCTTTCGTGCAAGTGCCGCGCGCAAAGTCGAGGCACCTGCAAGACTACCCCCAAGTGCAAAATCCGGCGACGATCGCGCTCAATCCCGGCGGCAAGCCGCCGGAAGTGCCGCAACGTTGCCGGCCCCGTGAAAGTTGACCGTGGAGGGTGTCGCATTCAGAATTGGCGACCGGCTACGCGCGTAGCTTCGCATCCACTAGTTTCATGAAAACCCGGAGCCTAAGTCCG
>JAYUOR010000734.1:0-6594 GCA_043760765.1 Planctomycetota bacterium
CTTGCCCAAACCCTCCAAAGCGTGCTGGAGTCCGAAGAGCGACCAACCATTGTGCGGATACTGGACCAGGTCCGCGCGGAAGACGGACTCGGCCTCTTCGAACCCATTGGCTTCGAGCAGCGCGGCTCCCAGGGTGTGGCGCGAGGGCATCATCCAGTCGGGGGATTCGTCGTAGACGAGTGCTGACTGCAGCCGCACCGCTTCGCGCAGATTCGTCAGGCCCGCTTCGGTTTCTTTGCGCTTGAAGGCCAGTTCGCCCGCCAGCAGCGCCCGTGGAATCTTCAGCACCGTGAGCGCGGGATTGTTCCCGATCGGCCGCGTTTCTTCGATCGTCGCGAGGACTGCGTCGAAGTCGCGCAATTCACCCGCCGCTTCATCGACACGGCCGAGCGCTGTCAGCGCTGTTCCGCGCGCGTAGTGCCGCACGGCGTTGGAAATCTTGAGTTCAGCCGCGAAGGGCGGATCCGAGAGGATTTCGTCCCAAAGTCCGAAGCGCACCTGCACGTGGACAACGACAGGCATGTAGCCGTCCACGAACGGGGCCATTTGCTCCAGAAATTCCTGCGGCACGCCCGCGACCATTTCGCGCGCGGCGGCAAGCGCGGAGGCCTTGTCACCCAGCATCATCGAGGCCCAGGCCAGGAAGTGCTGGTTGTGCGCCATGTAGATGCGATAGAAACCGGCGCGCGGGAAACGCGCGGCATGTTTCGCGTCGGCCGCGATCGCGCGCCGATTCGCTTCGCAGGCTTCGTGCCAACGACCGAGTCTGGCATCGATGTGCGATGGCATGTGCACCAGGTGGCCCGCGCCAGCCACGCGCGCGGCCAGTCGCTGCGCCGCCGGAAAGGCGCGCTCGGGGTAGGGCGAGGCTTCGAGCGCGTGGATGTAGAGATGGCACGCGCCGGCGTGATCCGGATCGAGTTGCAGCACGCGCTCGAGCACCTCGACGATCTCCGGGGTGTGCGGCTTTTCTTTCTGATCCGTGGTCCACAGATCCCAGGGGTGCAGGTCCATCAGTGCTTCAGCCAATAACGTGCCGATGTCGGGATCGTCGGGGTGGTGACGCCACAACCAGCGCATGTGCTCGGCGTAGGCCTGATCAAGCGCTGGACGCGGCGCATTGAAGTCGCTCGAGTAGCGATCCTTCACGGCCCCGAGCAACTCGCGTTCGACCAAAGATGCGCCGGTCTCCCGCGCTCGAGCTTCGGCCAGCGCAACATAGGCGGCTCGCGCATGGTCCGCGTCGAGCGCCGGATTGTTGATATGCGGCCCGTTGGCGAGCGCGATGCCCCACCAGGGCATGGCGCTTTTCGGATCGAGCCGCGCAGCTTCCTGGAACGCAGCGATCGCTTCGTCGTGATTGAAGCCCCACATCAGGATCAGTCCTTGATCGAAGGCGCGCTGCGCTTCCGGTGACGACGTGCTGATCGCGCGGTGTGTGCTGCCGAGGTCGTCGTACGGCGCAGACGTGTCTTGAATGGATGCCGGCGTGGAGTGGCAGCCTGCGGCGATGGCTGCGACCAACGCGACGGCAAGGGATCGGGTGGGGGAGCGCATGGGCGGATCCTGGCAGGTGAGTGTTGTTCGGACAGTTACTGCTGCTTGGGTCTTTCCGGAGCGGAATTTTCCCTGGACGACTCGGCCGGCTTGGGAAAGTGCGAAAGCAATTCCTCGAGCGAAACTCGATTTCCGCGCCAACGGATCGGCCCCTTGATCACAGTGGCAGGATCAATCGACAACGCGCCGACCGGCGAACCCTCCGGCCGCGTCTGCCGCGTGGGCTCCAATTCAAGCGCCGCGGGATTGGCGCCGGCGACGAATCGATTTGCGCCGCGGATTTCGACTGTCGCGCAGGCGCCGATCGCGACCAGATTGCGGTCGCCACAGCCTGCGGCCAGCTCGAAGTCGTTGTCCTCCAGGATCAGTCGCGCCGTCGGCGTTTCTTCGCCGCCATCCCAGGCGACGAGCGCGCCCGTGCCATAAGGCGACTCAGGTCGCGTCAGTTTGCGCAGGGCTTCAACGAATCCGGCGCGCAGCCGATTGTGCTGCAGGCGGATCGTGCCGTTGTGCCGACCGGCGAAAGTGAACGCGCTGCCACCCTTGTTGTTGTCGCCTGCGGCGATGCAGCAATCTTCCGCGGAGCAATTTCGGATCGTAAGCGTGCCCTCGCCCGGCGGCCCTTCTTTTTCTCTCGCCGTGACCTGGATGAAGGTGCGGCCCACGCGCGCCACGTCGACGTTCTCGATCAACACGTCGCCGCGCAGATTCTGGAGATAGAAGCCGTGCTCGCGGCGCAGATCACAGATGCGAGCGCGCTGCTCGACGCCGCGGAATTCAAAGTCCTTCAATCCGCGGCCGTACACGCCCCACTTCGAGGAGTGCGCTCCCGTGTCGGTCAGGTGATCCCACTGGCCGATGATGTTGCAGTCGAGGAAGCGATAGCCCTCGTGCACCCAACCCTCCCCCTGCGAGAACAGAACTCCCGATCGGCTGCCGGGAGTGATCTCGATGTTTTGGAAGGTGATGAATCCGTTCTTGATCTGCTGGCTGACCGTGATCGCATCCGATTCGCCGAAGATGCGCGCCTTGCCCTTCCCGACCACTGTGATCGGCGCGGCGTGCGTGCCGCCGCTGGTGCGCGCGTTCCAGACTGCGTCCTTGTCGTAGCCGATGCCGATGCTTGGGTAGTCGCCGGCTCCAAGTTCGATGCGCGCACCGGGCGCGGCGCGAGTCAGCGCGGCCGCGATGGGATTCACGACATCCTGCGGCGCGCCCCCCGCGCAGGCGATTGTTGTCGGAGTGCAAACGACCAGCATCACCTTGGGCTCGGGCGGCGGCTTGGGGTGCTTGGGCCGATCCCTTTTCTGCGGAGCGAGCAGCGCCAGCGCGATGACTGCGTGGATCAAGAGCATGGTCGAACGGGATCGATCCTCCTGCATCCAGGCCGGCAGCGCAAAGCCCAATTCCACCGGCGTGCGCCAGCTATGGAAGCGGGCCCCGGGACGCGCCCGAGGCCCGCATTCACGGCTGGTGTCCTGACTAAGAGCTCAGGGTACCAGCGTCACCGGCAGGGGATTGGAGGCTATCAGCGGCTGGCCCTGCGCATCGAGCACCAAGGCCGCGTGGTAAAAGGTCAATCCGTAGTAGGCGGGACTCTGCAGCGCAGCGGACGGCGTGAAAAGGACTTGTGCCTGGCCATTCGCGTCGAGCTGTCCAGAGCTGCCTTGCAGCAGAGCATTCGTGGGCGCGGCAATCGTGTGCCTGAAATAGCGGTCCAATGCCAGCGGCACCATCACGCCGCCGACGAGTGTCTTGGGCGCGAGGCCCGTGATCGAACCTAGCACGAGATAGTTGCTGCCCGCGTAGCTGTTGCCGACATCGATCGTCAGGGTCGGGCTTGCCGGCAGGCTGGCGCTGACCACGAAGTCGCTGGCCCAGAAGGACAGTGGCTGCGTCGAGAGTACGAGAGCGCTGCCCTTCTCGAACGCAGCCGCCAAGTTGCCCGGCGAACCGACCACGATATCCGGGCGGCCGTCCTCGTTGACATCGCTCGCGCCGGCGACCGAGGCGCCGATCGGCATGCCGACGTCGGCACCGAAGTGCCGAACCAGTTGCGCCCCGTTGCTGCCGGAGTAGATGGTCAGACTTCCACAGTCCACGGCGGTCGGCAGGTCGGCGCGCGGCGCACCGACGACGAAGTCCGGCGTTCCATCCTGATTCACGTCGCCGGCGGCGCTGAGGCTGGTGCCGAAGCGATCGGCGATGCCCGTGCCGAAGACGCGGAACAGCAGCGCATTGCCAGAGGCCAGGTACACATCGGCCTGGCCGGTGCTGGCAGGCGAGACCTGCGGCGAACCGATCGCGAGATCCGTGCGTCCGTCGTTGTCGAGGTCGCCGATCGCGGCGATCGAGTACCCGAAATTGTCCCCGGAGTTCAGCCCGTTGAGGGTCGCCAGCACCGACTGATCGAAGCCGGAGAAGATGCGCACGTAGCCTGCACTCGCGGCTCCGGAGTTCGACGGTGCTCCGACGGCGAAATCAGGCACACCATCGTTGTTGCGATCGCCGACGCCGACGAGCGAAGTTCCGAAGAGTTGATTGATCTGGAAACCGTAGACGTTGAACAGGGTCGCACTAGTCGCCCCCGACCAGACGCGCACGGATCCGGAGGAGGATCCGAAGTTGTCGTCGTCGATCGCACCGCCGGCGACGTCTCCCACACCGTCGGAGTTGACGTCCCCGAGCGAGGCCACGCTCCAACCCATGTGATCCTGTGCACCGGCGCCTTCGCGCACGAAGATCGTGGTTCCGTCGCGACCCGAGCAGACGTAAACCTTGCCGCAACCCAGCGTCGCGCCCGTGGCCAGCGGGGCACCGACCACGATGTCGTCGATGCCGTCGCCGTTCAGGTCGGGCAGCGCCGCGATGGAATGGCCGAAGCGATCGCCCGCCGCCGTTCCATCGAGCGCGTAGATCAGCGTTCCGCGGGAACCGGAGACGACGCGAACCTGCCCGCGCCAGTTGTTGGCGCCGACCGCGCCTATGGCGTAGTCCGCGCGTGCGTCGCCGTCGACATCGCCGATCTCGGCGACAGCGCCACCCAGATGGTCGGCGCTGGCGCCGGTGTAGTCATAGAGCACGGAAGAGAGCCCGGTTTGGGCCTGCGTCAGCATCGCAAGTGTCAGCAGGATCCCGCCGCCGGCGGCCAGCCGCAGTGAACAAGTTTGAGGGGTCATGGAGTGTGGGGCCCGGGGAATGACGCAGGACGAGCCCCGCGGAGTATCGAACCCGACACGCATCCGAGAGTTTGACGCGGCAGGGGCGCAGATTCGCCCGGCAGCCCGGGGCAAACGTTTCGAGTGCCCCGGGTGGTCCGGCGTTGGGGACCAGGTCTGGGACAGGCGCCCCCGCGGATCGACCTTCGACGGCCACGTTCGCTTGCGTTACAACGCTGCACCCGCCTGACGCCGGTCGCTGGTCCCCACTCGCCCAGCGCAAGCAGCGCGCCTCCTCCATTCGACGTCCCAGCCGCGATGAAAGCCAAGCAAGCCCCTACGAAACCGTTGAGCATCGGATTGATCGGGCAGAAGTTCATGGGCCGGGCCCACTCGAACGCCTGGTCCCAGGCCGGCCGCTTCTTTGACCTCGCCCGGCCGATCGAGCTGTCGACGATCGCCGCGCGCGACGTCGAATCGCTGGCGCCGTTTGCACGCCGCTTCGGTTGGCAGAAATGCACGGACGATTGGCGCGAGCTTGGACGCGATCCGAACATCGACCTCGTCGACATCGGCACACCCAATGATCTGCACGCCGAGCAGAGCCTGGCGATGCTTGCCGAAAAAAAACACGTCGCCTGCGAAAAGCCGCTGGCGGGCACGCTCGACGACGCACGCGCGATGCGCGATGCGGCGAAGAAGGCCGGAAAGTCCGTCAAGACTTTCGTCTGGTTCAACTATCGCCGCGCGCCGGCGATTGCGCTCGCTTGGCAATTGCTGCGCGAAAAGCGCTTCGGGAAGATCGTGCACGTGCGCGCGCATTACCTGCAGGGCTGGGGCGGAGCGAATACGCCGATGTCGTGGCGCTTCCAGAAGAAGATCGCCGGCTCAGGTGCCCACGGCGATTTGAACGCGCACATCGTCGACCTTGCGCGTTTCCTGACCGGAAATGAAGTCAGCCAGATTCATGGCGCCGTGGCGCGCACCTTCATCGACGAGCGCATCGTGGCAGGCACGAAGCGCAAGGCGAAGAGCGATGTCGACGACAGCGTCGCTTTCCTGGCGAGCTTCGCGAACGGAGCGACGGCTTCCTTTGAAGCGACGCGCCTCGCGCCGGGCCACTTCAACGACAACCACATCGAGATCAACGCCGAGCGCGGTTCGCTGCGCTTTTCGTTCGAGATGATGAACGTGCTCGAGATCTACGACGCGACGGAAGACCGGCGTTTGCAGGGTTGGAAGTCGATCCAGTGCACGTCGGGCGGTGAACATCCCTACGCCGGCAACTGGTGGCCGGAGGGACATGTGCTCGGCTACGAGCACGGCTTCGTCAATCAAGCCGCGGACATCGCGCGCGTGCTGTCGGGCGAAAAGCCGATCGTGCCGCTGCCCGACTTCGCCGACGCCTATGAAACCCAGCGTGTGCTCGAGGCCGCCTTGATCAGCGCGCGCGAACGCACGGCGATCGAACTGAAAAACGTCCGCTGAAACCAATCCCAAGAAGACAGGCGACACCATGACGCGACCGGTTTGTTTGTTCACGGGCCAATGGGCCGATCTCAAGCTCGAAGAGCTGTGCCAGAAGGCGCGCGCCTTCGGTTACGACGGACTCGAGCTGGCCTGCTGGGGCGATCACTTCGACGTGCAGGCCTGCTTGAGCGACAAGAACTACGCCAAGCGCCACTGGGATCTGCTGGCGAGCTACAACCTTTCCTCGTTCGCGATCGCCAATCACCTCGTCGGCCAAGCGGTCTGCGATCTGATCGACGAGCGCCACAAGGCGATTCTCTCGCCCGCCATCTGGGGCGACGGCGATCCCGAAGGCGTGCGCAAACGCGCCGCGGCGGAGATGAAAGACACGGCCAAGGCCACGCGGCGC
>JAYUOR010000735.1:0-2599 GCA_043760765.1 Planctomycetota bacterium
CTCGACGAGTTCGATCGCTTGAGCGGACTGCTGCGCGAACAGCAACCCAAGAAGCTCGTCGACCGCCTCGACGGAGAGCTGGCCGAGCTCGAGAAGGTCGTGCTCTATCGCCTGAGCCAGCCTTCCGAGGATCTGTTCGAGAGCGAGCGCCGCCTGGAGGCACTGGGCATCGAACGCGCGCGCATTTCGCCGGCGCTCACGCAGGAGATCGGCCGCGGGGCGATCCTGCGCGGGCGTGAGCTGGCGTCGCGCCTGAGAATTTCGATCGAGCCGCCGAACTTCGCGGGCGACAGCGACGAGCCCGCGCTGCGCAAGTGGGCCGACAGTTGGGCCGCAGCGGTTCGCAAGGAATCGAAGATCTCCGAGCGCCTGAACGGCGCGACGAAAAAGCGCGCGAAACTCGCGGCGGAACTCGAACAACTCGAGCCGGCCGAAGAACGCTGGCGCAAGTCCAAGGAGCTCTTGGCGCTCGAGCTGCGCGAACGCGGCGACGAAGCGACGCGCAAGCGGCTGATCGCGGAAGCGGCCGACGCCCTGAAAGAGACGGAGCGAAGGCTTCGCGAAGAAAATCAGACGGTGTCTTTGCTGCGCGAGGCTGCCTTGGTGCTGCACAAATCGCAGCACTCCGATCACTGCCCGGTCTGCGCCTCGGACGTGCCGGGACTCGCCCTGAAACTCGACGAACAAGTGCGCGCGGCCGGCGGCGAGCGCGCCACGGAGTTGAGCGCACAACGCGAGCGCGCGCGCGAACGCGCGGCGGTTCTCGAAACGACGAGCGCTGCGCTGGCGCGCTGCGTCGCCGACGAACTGCAGGCGCGCAGGAGCTACGAGGCGCGCCGCGAGAGCCTGGGCGCAATGTTGACGCCCGGCCGGCTGCGCGAGGGCGTCGACTTGCTCGCAGCGGCGCGCGAGGAGGACGAGGCGCTCGGCGGCGAACTCGCGGAACTCGAAAGCCTCCTGCAAGGACTCGAGCCGCAGCTCGAAGAGCATCGCAAGGACGCAGATCGCCTCAAGGAATTGGCCAAGTGGCGCGCCGCGGCAAAGCGCGCTCAGCAGCGCGCGGACCTGAGTTCGTCGCCCGAGTGGAAAGCGTTTCAGGAAGCACTCGACGCCGCGGCGTGTTTCGCCGCCGACCTCGATGCCCTGGGCGCCATGGCGCGCGAGGCGCAGGAAGAGCGTTCGTCCAGCCGCGAGGCCGAGGTGAACCGCTCGCTGGCCGGCTACGCGAGCCTGATCGCAGGCGAGAGCGCCGGCCTCGACGTGCGTGTGCGCGTCAAGCGCACGCCGAAGGGCCTGAGCTACGACATCGAAGACCCCGGTGGCGGGCGCGCGCTCTCGATCCTCAATCAGGCCTCGCTGAATTCGATCTCGCTGGCGCTCTTGTTCGCCCAGGCCGAGGAACGCGCGCGCGCGGGCTTGCCGGTGTTTGTCGTGCTCGACGATCCCGAGCAGAGCCTCGACGACGAACACCGCGTGGGACTGGCCCGCGCGATCGAAAAGATCGGTGCGATCTGTCCGGTGATCGTGGGACTGATGCCCGGGAAACTCGCCGACTGGCTGATGGCGCGCAGCGCATTGCCGCGCCGCGCCGTCAGGCTCGCGCCGCGCGACGCCAAAGCGGGCGTGCAGATCGAAGCGACGGAGGAGCGATGAAGCTCGAAGTCCACGAACGGCTGAGCGGGCTGTCTTCGAGCGCAGGCAAGGAGTACGGCAAGCTCGTGCAGAAGCTCCTGGCGATCTCGTTCCTGGAAGCGGGCGCGGAAAGCCTGACCGATCGCAGCACCCAGGGCATCGACCTCGAGTTGGTGCTCAAGGAGAAGTCGCGCGCGATCGAAGTGAAAACCAGCGAGAGCGGGGCCGTCACACTCGGCAAGAAAGATCTCGAGGGCCTGGCCGCGCGCGAGGATGGCGGAGCAAAAGCCTATATCGCTGTGCTCGGCAACCGCTTTCTCGACGAGTGGACCTTTGCGCGCTTTTTCCGCGGCGAGCTGCAGCCCTCACAGAGCTATTCGATCACGCAGCTGCGCCCCTACCGCGACCTCGAACTCGAGCGCGCGATCGCCAAGACCTTTCCAGAGGCCGTGCTCGCCCACGCCGACGCGGCCGCGAGCCGCGGACAGTCAGCGCTCGATGAAGTGCTGGCGAAGTATCCCGGCTTCCGCCGCGCGTAGCGTTCGAGCGCGCGACGACGCTCAGGGACAACGCAACGGCAGCGCGCTTTCGAAAGTCTGCTTCCAATCGGCCCGCTCGAGCGCCGTCTCGAGCAGCGTGCCGAGATCGCGTTCGGGCTTGCCCTTGTACACCGACTTGCCGTTCCAAAGCACTTCGATCGGCTGGGCAAGGTCGAGCAGTTCGCGCGACAAGAAAAGGCTGGCGCGCACGACGCCCTTCGAATTCAGCTTCACGACCTGCCCCATGACCTCGGCCCCGAGTTCCGCGGTCGGCCGGGTCTGGGCCTTGCCGTCGCCGAGCTGTGCAAGTTCCTCGACCCGGACAAAAGCACATTAGGCTCTGTCACGGAATAACAGGTCCATTTCGGCGAGCAACCGTCGTCGCTGGCAAGGCGCGCCGACGCAGGCAACCTGCATGGTTTCCGAGG
>JAYUOR010000736.1:0-6573 GCA_043760765.1 Planctomycetota bacterium
TGTCGATCGCGTACGCACCCGAGCAATCGTTCGTCGGCAGCGGACTGCCGCCTGCGTTCAGCGGGATCGACCGCTTGATCGGCGAATTGACACAGCGAATTCCGCCTTGGAACGGCGCCGCGGCGCGGCCGTTGATGCCGTAGAGCAGCAGCCCCGGCTTCTGGTTGCGGACGCTCGTTGCCCGGACGGTGAAGCCGGAACCAAGAGTCGCGCTGGGCGATCCGGTGGAGCCGATTGTCGGCGTGCAGCCCAGGGAGTTCTGCTTGGCGGTGCAGTAGACGATCGACGTGGCACAGCCGTTCGCGGCGACCAAGCCGTCGAATGATCCCAGGCCGGTAGTCAGCGTCGTGCGCGCGTAGCCTGCGGCCACGTCGAACGCAAAAAGGTTGCCCGACCAGTCGATCGAGAAGATCTTGTTGGAGGTCGATCCCCAGGCGATGCCGCAGTTATCGACGAAACCGCCGCCCCCGGTGAGCAGCGTGGCGGCTCCGGTGTTTCGATTGATGCTGTGCAACGAACCGGGGCCGGCGTACAGACCGACGATGTCCCCCGTGCTGCCGACGTAGGCCAGGCCATCTAGATAAATGCCCGGGTTACCGATCGGAGTCGCTGCGCCCGTAATGCGATTGACTTCCAGCAGGCCGGTCGAAAGCGTTGAGCGGCTGCCAAAGAGTTTGTTCGTAATCGGATCATAGGTCAGCCCGAAGACATCGTTGATGCCCATGCTGCCGATCAGCGTCGCGGCTCCGGTCGTCACGTTGACCTTGTAGAGCTGGCTGGGGTTGGTGCCCCAGCCATTGCTCATGTACATCGTGCCGGTCGAAGAGTCGAACGCGAGATCACCGAAATTGGTGACTACACCCAGCGGTCCGATCGTCGTAATCACCAACGTGTTGGTGTCGATGGTGCACAGCGAGTCGCTGGACTCTTGCACCGTGTAGAACACGTCTGCACTGGCGCCGACACTCGAGGTAACCAATGCAACCACAGCCAGAAATCTATTCCACTTCATCGAAAGCAATCTCCTGAAGGTCAAGACGGGGGGGACTCGTGCCGGGCAATTGGCCGCAGCGCAGGGAAGCCATCCTACGACTGCACTGCATTCTTGGGGTGGCTGGTGGCTCGGATCCGCTCCGAGTGCGGCCGACCCCCATGGCGACATCGCATATGCCGATGCCGCACATTCCTGTTCAAGCCGCTCGACGTACGCTGCCAAGCACCGTACGGGCGGCCGGTGGACAGCTGAACCGCTACCGCTTCAAGGCGCTGCCGCCTGCGCGTGCGAGCGCCCTGCTACTTCGCCGCGCCGTAGTTCGCCGGGAACATTCGCCGCTCGACGGCCTCGATCACGATGTGCAGCACCTTGATGTGCACTTCCTGGATGCGGTCGGAAGTCTGGGCCAGCGGCACGACGATCGGAATGTCCACTTTGGCCAGCAACTTGCCGCCGCCCTTGCCGAGCAGGCCGACGGTCTTGATGCCGCGCGCCTTGGCCACTTCGCAGGCGCGCAGAATGTTCGGTGAGTTGCCGCTGGTCGAGATGGCGACGAGCAAGTCGCCGGGCTTGCCGAGTGCTTCGACCTGCCGCGCGAAGATCTCGTCGAAACCAAAATCGTTGGCGATGCAGGTCAACTGGCTCGGATCGGCGAAGGCGACGGCCGCGAGCGCCTTGCGATTGCTGCGGAAGCGGCCGGTCCATTCCTCGGCGAAGTGCATCGCGTCGCACATGCTGCCGCCGTTCCCGCAGGACATCAGCAAGCCGCCGCGCTCGAGCGTGGCCGCGGCTGCGTCGGCGAATTGGTGAACACCGGCCAGACCGGGCGGCGTGTCGAGGAATGCGCGCAGGGTCAAGAGCGCCTCGTCGAACGAGGCGCGGATCGGATCTGAAGCAGTCATGTTCGGATTCTCAGGCTGTGGGGGGCTGCTCACAAGTACGGGATGCCATTGAGGGCGCTTGAGCAATCAACCGATCTAGTTCCTCGCGCAGGCGCGGCAGGATCTCGTCGTATTTGTAGGCGCCAAGATCAGCTTCGCCGCGTTTGAGGTTGACGTAATTCGGTCCGCACCACAGACCGAGATCCGCGTCGTCCGTTTCGCCCGGACCATTCACGCGGCAGCCCATGATCGCGATCGTCAGGTCGTGTTCCTTGGCGTAGGCGGTCAGGCTGCGCACGTCTTGGGCGAGTTCGATGAACTTCTCGTTCTCCACGCGCGAGCACGAGGGACAGGCAATGATGTTCAAGCCGCTGTAGAAATTCGGCGGCACCGAGCGGAAGCGGCCGTGTTCGATGTCGTCGATCAGCTCGCGGCCCACGGCGATTTCGCGACCCTTGTCATCGAAGGGCAGCGTCAGCGAAACGCGCAGTGTGTCGCCGATTCCGCGCGCCAAGAGTTGCTCGAACGCAATACGCGTCTTGATGATGCCCTCGGGCGGCATGCCCGCTTCGGTCACACCGAGGTGAATCGGCACGTCTGGCCGCGCGCCGGCGAACCGCACATTGGCGTCGATGACCAGACGCGGATCGGAGTCTTTGATCGAGACCAGGTAGTCAGTGAAACCGAGCTCGTCGACAAGCTCGCAGTGATCGATGGCGCACTGCGCGATCGCGCCGACATCGTCTTCGGGGAAGCGCTCCTTGTACTCGGGGGCGATCGAGCCCGCGTTGACTCCGATGCGCAGCGCGAGTCCGTGTTGCTTGGCGACCCCGACCAGGAAGGCGACCTTCTCGCGCGTCGTCTTGTGTTTCTCGTGATGGTGCAGGTGGCCGGGGTTGTAGCGCAGCTTGTCGACGAAGGGCGCGACCTTTTCCGCGAGCCGATAGTTCTCCTGAAGGTCTACGGAAAGGCGCGCGCTGGTCTGCTTGCGGATCTGGGCCAACGCCTCGACGTCGGCCACGCTGTCGACCGCGATGCGGATCAGGTCGGCCCCGGCCGCCTCGAGGATCCGAACCTGTCGCAGGGTGGCCGCGATGTCCTGAGTGCGTGTCGCGGCCATGCTCTGGACCGCGATCGGTGCTTCGCCGCCGATCGGCAGGCCTCGGACCGAGATCGTGCGCGTTTTCCGCGGGGGAATCATAAGGGGAGCATCGTAGTCCCAGCTTCGCCCCGGATCCTCACCCCCGCGTGCGGCCCGGACCGCTTTCCAGCGCTTTTCATGCCCCACCCGCGCAGGAAACTGCGGACTAGGGCCCCGGAGTCGTCGTCGACTCAAGCGTGCACTGGGCTCCATCCCCCTCGCGAGCCCGTGCACGTTCGACCGACTCCTGGGATTCGTCCCAGAGAGCCCCACCCGGACCTGAGGCCGGGTGGGGCGCTTTACCGAGCCAGGCACCCGTCCGAACCTGTTGCGGGGAAGCAACGGCGATGTGCGAGGCTCGGCCACGTCGAGGTGAACCGGCAACGGCGCTGTGAGAGCGGCGGCGGCAACAGTTCAGACGGGTGCCAGGCTCGCCTCGCCAGGCACCCGTCCGAACCTGTTGCGGGGAGGCAACGGCGCTGCGGGGGATTCAGTTCCGGAAGGAGCGAGGCTGCTCGTGAGGCACTCTTCCGTGTTGTTGTGGAGACGAGGCGGCGGGTGGTTGCGAACTTCCGCATGCGGATCGGCATGATGTTGACGTGAAGGCAGGTGTTGCGATCGTGGGCGGGGGAGTGATGGGGGCGCGCACGGCGTGGGCGTGTGCGAAGCGCGTCGATGCCGGAAAGCCCCCGGTGATGCTCTTCGAGCGACGGGCTCTCGCCGCTGGTTCGTCAGGGCGCTCGGGCGCGGTACTGCGTCAGCATTATTCGAGTCCGGTCGTGGCGGCGATGGCGCGCGACTCGCTTCTCGAGTATTCGACGCTCGAAGAGCGCACCGGACATGCGATCGGCTTCCAAGACTGCGGTGTCTTGACGATCGCCGGGCCGCGCACACCCGAGATGATGGAGCGCGTGCGCGCCAACGTCGCGATGCAGCGCTCGATCGGAATCGACACGCGCGTCGTGGATGCGCGCGAGTTGCGCAGGCTCGTTCCGGGGATCGAAGTCGACGAGCGCGCGATCGCCGCGTACGAGCCCGGTGGAGGATTCTGCGATCCCGTGCGCACCGTGCATGCCTTTGCGGATCTGGCGCGCGAGAGCAGAGCGGTCGAACACGTCGGATGCGAAGTCCGCAGCGTGATCGTCGAGCGCGACCGCGCTGTCGGATTGGAAACGGATCAAGGTCGTGTCGAAGCTTCGGCGGTCGTGCTCGCGGCCGGTCCGTGGACTTCGCGATTGTTGGAGAGACTCGGCTTGGATCTGCCGCTTGAAGTCGTGCGCCCGGAGCAGCATTTCCTGAACAGCCCCGGAGAGTTTTCCAGTGTGACTGCCGCCCACCCCGTGCTGCTCGATCTCGAGCTGGGCTACTACACGCGCTGCGAACCTGCTCGGGCGCGCACACGCATCGGTGCGCTAGAACACACCGCCGACAAGCGAATCGAGGACCCCGACAAGCTCGACGAAGTCGTCGAGCCAGCGTTCATGCGCTGGGCGCGCGCGAAGCTCGAAGCGCGCATGCCGCTCTATCGCTCGCTCGCCGATCAAGCGCCGCAAGCCGCGTGGTACACGCTGACGCCGGATTCACAGCCGATCCTTGGCAAACTTGCAGGCGTCGAGAATCTGTTCATCGCCGCAGGTTTCAGCGGCCACGGCTTCAAGCTCGCGCCCTCGGTGGGCGAAGGACTCGCGCAGCTGGTCTTCGGCGAGAAACTGACCGCCTTCGACGCCGCCTTCTTCTCCACCGAACGTTTCCAAGGCGGCCGCGGCAGCGATCCGACGGCGTTTGGGTTGTAGTGGGCGCGGGCGTTCGTCGTCCGGTCCCAAATGATCGAGGCCGGCCGCCGAGGAGATTCCCCAGCCGCCGGCCCCTTGCGATCACTTCTTGGAGCGCGTCAAGCCGCGCTCCACGCGTTCATCCAAATCACGGCCCAACCGTGAACTCGATTGCGTTGGACAGCGTCGTATTGTTCGGCGCTCCGAAGCCGTTGTCGCGGCCCCAGCATTGTGCGTCGACCACGGTGCCCGCAACGCTCAGATAGGCAGCCGGCGTTCCGCCGAGCGCGCCGACCGCAAATGCGTTGAAGTCGAGGAGGTACGCGCCCGAGCAGTCATTCGGCGGAGCATTGCCACCGGAGTTCATCGGAACCGCGCGCTTGAGCGGAGTGTTGATGCAACGCAGCCCGCCTTGGAACGGCACCGAGGCTTGGCCTGTATTCGAATAGAGATACAAGCCGGGCTTGTTATTGATCACGGCGAGCGTCGAGAGCGTGAATCCGGATCCGGCTGTGGCACTCGAAGAGCCTGCGAAGCCGATCGTCGGGACGCAGCCCAGCGAGTTCGTCTTTGCCGTGCAATACACCGTCGGGGCCCCGGTCAGGAAATCCAATTGAAGTCCGTTTTCGGTCGCGAATTGCGAGACCACGGCAAAGTTGATCGTCAGCGAACCGCCCGTGACGGTGATGCGGTGCTTGGCGTACTGCTGGCCTTGGATGTAAACGCCCGTGAAATCGAAACCACCGACGTTCTGGATCGGATTGATCGAGCCGGGCACGTCGACGCTCGTGATGTAGAGCGTCGGTGCATCCGGCGCCCAGGCGTAGGAGTACACGTCGTAGTCGCCGTTCTGCAGCGGGGCGATGGTCAGGATCATTGATCCGTCGTGGCCGCCGTCGAGCAGGAGTTCGTCGTCACCACTCGTATTGGCGTTGTTGGAACCGAACCCCCAACCCCCGGTATTGTTGGACGTGATGGTGGTCGCAATCGCCACACCGCTCGTGTCGACGAGCGGACCGGAGGCTCCCGCGATCATGTGGTTCCAGGACCCGGACTGCGCGGCACCGGCGCCGAGCGCATTCGAGGGTTGAGCGTTGAAAGAGCTGAAGTCGACGTTGATGTTCTGCGCATGCGCGTGGGCAGCGAACAGCAACGCACACGCCGCGACAGCGCCAGTAGTGAACTTGGTGAACACGAGTTTTCTCCTGAGATGAGGGGGACATATCCCGCCTCCTCCTGGGACCGACGTCGCCCCCAAAACAAGGGCGGGGGGAGATGGGCAATTGTTCAATCAGCGTAAGGTGCGCCGCGGATTTCCGATAGGAGGGAGCGGAGAAGGGGGAAAACGGCGGTAGGAGGTCCGTCTCAACTCCCGCCGGTCTCGGCGACTTCGTGGGTCGTCCAACGCTGGCAGGCCCTGCGCGAGGAGGCCCCGGGCCACGAAAGGACCCGTCTGGGCAAGGTCGGGTGCCGGATCAGCCGTCTGGAGTGGCGCCACCTGCGCCCCGCCCGCGCGCGTCTACACGCTCTTCGAAACAGCCGTGATCCGCACGCCGTAGCTCTGGTCGATCGTGACGATCTCGCCGCGGGCGACGATCTTGCCGTTGACCAGGATGTCGACCGGCTCGTGGGACTCGCGGTCCAGTTGAATCAACGAGCCCGGCGCGAGCTGCACCAGGTCGGCAAGCGTCATGCGCGCGCGACCGACTTCGACGGTGACGCGCACAGCCACGTCGAGCAATTGCGCGAGGCCGAGGGGGCTGCCCTGGGCCTTGTCAGCGCCGA
>JAYUOR010000737.1:0-6570 GCA_043760765.1 Planctomycetota bacterium
GGCGGTCCGACGGGTCAGGTCGCCCTGATGCACACGGAAATCGTCGAGCGCCGGCGCTGGGTCGATGAGGAGCGATTTCTGCATGCGCTCAACTACTGCATGTTGCTGCCCGGGCCCGAGGCGCAGCAACTCGCGACGTACCTCGGTTGGATGATGCACGGCACGCGCGGAGCGCTTGTCGCCGGCATCTTGTTCGTCCTACCCGCGGCTTTCTTGCTCTGGATCCTTTCGTGGATCTACGCCGCCCACGGTGAGGTGCCCTGGATCGCGGCGATCTTCGCGGGGCTCAAGCCGGCGGTGATCGGCATTGTCGCGCACGCCGTGATTCGCATTGGCAAGAAAGCGCTGCGCACGCCGCCGATGTGGTGCATTGCGGCGTTGGCGTTCGTCAGTCTGTTCATCTTCAAGGCGCCGTTCCCTCTGATTGTGTTCAGCGCGGCCGTGATCGGATGGATCGGTCAACGTGTGGCGCCGCAGTGGTTTTTGTTGAAGAACCCGCACGCGCCGACAGAGGAAAAAGACGTTCCGGCAAGCCCCACGAGCGCAGCTGCCGCCTGGCGACGTGCCGCGCGCGTGCTGATCACGTGTTTATTGTTGTGGTGGTTGCCGGTCGCGCTGCTAGCGACGTGTTTCGGCCGCAATTCGTCCTTCGTCGCCGAGGGTGTGTTCTTCAGCCAGGCGGCGTTGGTCACTTTCGGCGGCGCCTATGCGGTTTTGCCCTACATCGCCGGCGCGGCCGTCGAGCGTTTCAGTTGGCTCTCCGCGGGCGCCATGCTCGATGGACTCGGTCTCGCAGAGACGACGCCGGGACCGTTGATCATGGTGGTGCAGTTCGTCGGCTTCATGGGCGGGTGGAATCATCCCGAGGGTTTGCCGCCGTGGCTCGGCGGCCTGCTCGGCGCGTGCATTTCCACGTGGGTCACCTTCGTGCCGTGTTTCCTGTGGATTCTGCTCGGCGCGCCCTATGTCGAAGGCTTGCGCAGCCGACGCGGCCTGAGCGCCGCGCTCGCCGCTGTCACGGCCGCCGTCGTCGGTGTCGTGTTGAATCTCGCGGTCTGGTTTGCGCTGCGCACGCTCTTCAAGGACGGCTCGCCGGCCTGGAGCACCCTCGACCTGCCGGCTCTCGCGATCGCGTCGGCGGTTTTCGTCTGCCTGTCACGTTGGAACATCGGCGTCCACATCGTGGTCATCGCCGGCGGCCTGATCGGCCTCGCGCGCTACGTGTTCTGAATCAGAAAAAACCGTACCCGTCGCCTGGCCTGCCGATTCAGAAGTTACGCTCAGGCCCATGCCCTGCTTCCTTGGTTGCCTTGCGCTTTCGATGCCGCGCGCGGTCCTGGTCGTCGTGTGGTTGTTCTCGGATCTGCTCGAGAAGAATTATTCGACGATTTTGTGGCCGCTCGCCGGTTTGGTCTTTGCGCCGCTGACGACTCTGGCCTACGCCTACGCGCATCAAGAGAGCGGCGGGGCTCCCCACGGAATCTGGCTCGCGCTCGTCGTGGTCGCCGTGTTGCTCGACCTCGGTCTCTTGCGCGGCGGCAGCGGAATGCGCAAGAAAAATCAGCAGGCCTGATCAGCTGCGCAAGCGATCGGTCGCGCTGACCAGTTCGTGCAGATTGCCCGGCTCCATGGCGGAGTGGCCCGCGTCGGGCACGATGCGCAATTCGGCTTTGGGCCAGGCGCGGTGCAGGGCCCAAGCGCTCTCGGCGGGGCAGACCACGTCGTAGCGACCTTGCACGATCACCCCAGGAATGTGGCTGATCTTCTTCGCGTCGCGCAGCAGTTGATCGTCGACTTCCATGAAGCCGCGGTTGATGAAGTAGTGGCACTCGATGCGCGCGAAGGCCAGCGCGAAATCGCTCTCGCCGGTTTTCGCGACGAGTTCCTTGTCGTACATCAAGGTGCTCGTCGAGCCTTCCCAGATGCTCCACGCGCGCGCCGCTTCCAAGCGAATCTTGGCGTCAGGACTGGTCAGCCGCTTGTAGTACGCCGCCACCATGTCACCGCGTTCCGCGGCCGGAATCAGCGCGAGATAGGGCTCCCACGCATCGGGAAACATGTGACTGGCGCCCTGCTGATAGAACCAATCGATCTCGCGCTTGCGCAGCAAAAAAATTCCGCGCAGCACTAGTGCAGTCACGACCGCCGGATGTTTTTGCGCATAGGCGAGCGCAAGTGTCGAGCCCCACGAGCCGCCAAAAACCATCCAGCGCTCGATACCGAGCTTCTTGCGCAAGACCTCCATGTCCGCGACGAGGTGCCAAGTCGTATTGTTCGAAAGTTCCGCGTGCGGCGTGCTCTGGCCGCAGCCGCGCTGATCGAAAAGCACGATGCGATAGTGCGCCGGATCGAAAAAGCGCCGATAGCGCGGATCCAAGCCGCCGCCCGGCCCGCCATGCACGAAGACCACCGCCTGGCCCTTAGGATTGCCGCATTCCTCATAATAGAAGACGTGCGGCGGATCGACGGTCAGCCGCCCGGCGTTGTAGGGGTCGATCGGCGGATAGAGCGTGCGGCGGGTGGTGGTCATGGGGACCAGTGTCGCAAATCGGTGTCAGACACCCAACCAGCGGACCTTTTGCCTCCGCCTGACACACGGCTGCACGATGTCGGCGGGTCGCGTGTCCGTCACGTCGCGCTGTTCAAACTTCTTGCGTTGGCTCGATCACTAATAAAAGTTGAGGCCCGAACCTTTATTAGCGGTAGCCGCAGCCGCCGTGGGGCGAAGCCCTCGAGGTTGTGCAGAATCGGTGGCTAGAACCGACGTTCAACCAACCGCTCCCCCGAACCCGTCCGTCAGGCGAATGCAAAAGGTCGGCTGGTTGGGTGTCTGACACCGTTAGCCGCGCAGTCGCGCCAAGCGCTTCTCGCGATCGGCCGCGAACTTGCGGATGCCCGCTTCGAGACTCGCGGGATCGATGTGCGCTTCGAGCTTCAGTTCTTCGACATTTCCGCCCGTGCGCCAGCGGTCGTCCCAGTCGCTCGACATGGCGTATTCCTCGGCGACTTTGCTGGTCAGCCAGTCGTGCATCAGACGACGCGCGCCGTTCGTGATCACAGTCGAGTCGATCCACTCCGCATGGGGGAGGATCTGATCGCGATAACTCTGCGGCTGCATTTGGAAAAGCTCCCACGACGCGGCTTGGACGAGCTTCACGTTCGGCATTGCGCCCGATGCGAACTTCGCGAGCAACGCATAAACCGACTCCGTCGTGCTCGTGGCTTGCACGATCACCGTGCCTTCCTTCGGCCGCTTGGGATCGAAGGCGCGGATCACGTAGGCGCCCTTGGCGGAATCCATGTGCGAGGCGACACCGAGCGCGGCACGGTCGGGCACTTTCACATTGGGGCGCGTCAGGTGCAGCGCGATGATCGGGATTTCGCTCGCCAGCGCGGCGGCGAGCATCGGCGCGACTTCGTTGTGCTCCCACGGATGCAAGTTCAACACGTGCCCGTCGGGGAAAAGCTGCGTCACGCCCGGCGCGAAAATGCCGAAGTGCGTGCGACTGTCCTCGGCGGTCTCAGGACCGGAGTGGCCGACGACCCAGATCACTTTGCCGACCTTGAGCGGACAATCCTGCGCGAGCTGCGAGAACAAGCGCATCAATCCATACTTGAGGTAGGAGAACGATCCGTAGGTCGACGTGCCGGTCCAATAGCCTAGGAATTCGCGCTCCGGCTCCGCGGACATGTTCACGGTCGCGGCACCGACGGCGAGACCGGAGTTCGTGAACTCGGTGATCTGCTGCGGCAAGAGCGCGCCACCGGGATTCTTCGTGCGCTCGTACCAGCCGAAGCCCGGCTTGCCTTCGAATTCCTTGGCGAAGCCCGCGATGCCCGTCGATTCGGCGAGGTCCGCGCTGTTCGCGAGCAACAGCGGCCGGCCCATGCGCTCCTTCGCAAGACTGTTGAGCCACGCTCCGAAAGTCACGAAGGCGTTCTTGTTCGCCACCGAAGTGCCGGGTTTGGCGAAAAGGCCCGCGGGCAACTTGTCGAGCGCGAGCCAGCCCTTGTCCTCGGCCATGTTGCGGCGCGAGTCGAGCGTGAACGTCGGCAAACTCGTCGGCACGCTCTCGCCGATTTCGACCAGCGTGTCGGCCAGATATTCGACGAGCTGCGGATCGTTGTCGAAGACGCTAAACACGGTCTCGAACCACGACTTCGCCTGCTCGCGGCCGGCACTCTCGCCGGGATCCGTGACGTCGCCGAAGTCCTTGAAGCTCACGCCGTATTTTTTCTGGAAGTCCTCGCGGCCCTTCCAGAACAACTCCGAATTTCGCTTGTGCGCCGCACCGTGCGACGGCGCGTCGAACTTGTAATAGCCGCGGCCCTTGCGCGTCTTGACCCACACGCAACCCGGCCGGCCTTCGGGATTCTTGTCGTGCACGATCGAGAGCAGCGCCTTGGTGATCTCGGCGTAACTCTCGCCATGCTCCGTGCCGGCGACGCGCCAGCCATAGGGCTCGAACCAATCGCGCGGCGTGCCGTGGACGACCTCCGAGTTGGCGAAGGTGTCGATGCCGTGGTCGTTCCAGTCGACGAGGTAGATCAGGTTTTTCAGACCCAAGCCCCAGGCCGAGTTCTTGACTTCGTGGTGCGCTCCCGCGGTCAGGCCACCTTCGCCTTCTATGGCGAATACTTTGACCTCGCCCGCGCCCGCGTGGTGCAACGCCATGGCTTCGCCAAGCGCGGCCGGTGCGCCGTGACCCGAAGGTCCGGTGTTGAACTTGAAGAACAGCGTCTTGCCCTCCATCTCGGCGTGGCCGGGCAGACCCTTGTTGTGGCGCAACCAGAGCAGGTCCTCCCAATGCAGCGCGCGCTGCTCGGCGTTGGGCACCAGGTAGCGACTTTCGCCGGTCTGGCGATGGCGGCGACGCAACGCCTCGTTGTAGACCGCGAGCATCGCGTAGATCAGCGGATTGCAATGCCCGGCGACGAGTACAGCACGGTCACCAAACGCCAGTTCCGGCCGGCGCACATCCCAGCGCATGCCGGCGCCCAGCGTGCTCGCGACCATCAGCGGCACCTTGGAGCGCGAGCCGCCGGGGTGGCCGGACTGGCGCAGGTTGAGCATCAGGTCGATGCACTGGTCGATCAGGTCGCCGACCTTCTCCCACTGGTGAAAGTTGCGTGAAAGGGTTTCGAAAGAGGGGCGAGGGAGGGTCTGCATAGGTGTTGGGTCGCTGGCGCGCGAAGCCCACAATATAACGCGAATGGACCAGCACGGAAGTTCGAGCGGGGCGCGCGCTCAGCAGTTTGGGGTCACGGGCAACCGCGCCCGATCCGCATGAGAGGACGCGTGCAGATTCCCAGGGTGCGAGAGACGGCCGTGGAGGCGCCGCGCCGTGCCAAGGTCTATGCCTGCATCACGCTCTTGATCCTGCTCACCTTTGCGGTCGATGTCAGCTTCCAGTTTGTGGCCTTCGGCGGCTTCTACGCCATTCCGATCCTGATCAGCCTGTGGCTGCGGAACTTCCGCGTGACGCTGGCGTTGACCGTGCTGTGCTGCGCGCTGACCGTCGGCGAAGTCGCGACGATCGAGGTGCGCGGCATGCGAGTCGAGGACTTCGCGCCGTTCACGATCCAGCAGCTCATCGGCAACCACGCGGTCGAAGTCGCCAGCCTCGTGGTCGTGTGTCTGATCGGCTACTGGCGCTTGCGAGACGAGCGCGAACTCGAGGACAGCCGCGCGACGACGGCGACCACGCTCTCGAGCATTGCCGAGGGCGTGATCACGCTCGACGCGGCGCGCAAGGTCACGTACTTGAATCCGCTTGCCGAGGAGCTGACCGGCACGACGCTGGAGCAGGCTCTGGGGCAACCTGTGGATGCGGTGTTGCGCCTGTGCGATGAAAATGCAGCGCACGTTCCGATCGTGGATCTGCCCGAGCACGCGATCGGTCCGCGCATGTCGCGCGCGATGCTGATCCCAAAACATGGCGCGCAGATCAGGGTCGAGCTGGTGAACTCGCCGCTGCGCGGAACGCTGGGCGCGACGCGCGGCGAGGTGATCGTGTTCCGCGACATCACCGAGCACGAGCAGCGCGAGAGGGACATGCGCACGCTCGCCTATCGCGACACGCTGACCAAGTTGCCCAATCGGTTGTCGTTGCACGAACTGTTGACGCTCGAGCTCGCGCACGCGCGACGCAACAAGGGATCGCTGGCGGTACTTTTTCTCGACCTCGACGATTTCAAGCAGGTCAACGACACGTTGGGTCACGCGGCCGGCGACGAATTGTTGCGCAGCACCGCCGCGCGATTGCGCTCGAATCTGCGCGAGACGGACACAGTCGCGCGCCTTGGTGGCGATGAATTCGCGATCGTGCTGGCCGGCGCGGAAGGAGTGCGCGAAGTCGAGCTGGTCGCAGCAAAGCTCTTCGCCGCGCTCGACGAACCCGTGCACTTCGAAGGCCACGAGTTGCACGCGCGCGCCAGCATCGGCGTCGCCATGTTCCCCAAAGACGGTCTCGAAGCCGACGATCTGCTGCGCCGCGCCGATGAGGCCATGTACCGCGCGAAACAACAGGGCGGCGGACGGTTGGCGGTGCGCTGAGTACCGGAGTACCG
>JAYUOR010000738.1:0-2594 GCA_043760765.1 Planctomycetota bacterium
GCCCCTGGACTCGCCCGCATCGAATGGACGGCGGCCGATGGGAGCGGCGCACCCGAGGTCCTGAGTCGCTGTCCCGACGGCACCAAGTGTTTCCCCACCGATTTTTCGCGCGATGCGATCTTGCTTGCGCTCGCCGCGGAGTCCAACGACAGCGGCCTGACCGACGTGTTCCTTTTCCACGCGGCAGGCAACGGCACAGATCTCACTTCCCCAAGTCCCAAGGCATCGCTGTCACCGGAGCGCCTGCTGCTCGAATCCTCGGCGAGTCGCACCAACGCACGCTTCAGTCCCGCCGGCACACTGATCGCATACGCCTCGGCGGAGACCGGGCGGTCCGAGATCTACATCCAGTCGTTCCCCGCGCTCGATCAAAAAACCATTGTCTCAGACGCCGGCGGCGAACGCCCGACATGGTCCGCTGATGGCACACGCATTTTCTACCGCCACTTGGACAAGATTTATTCGGCGCAAGTCTCCGCTCTAGCAACGCTCGCGGTAAGCAAGCCGATCGTTTTGATCGACAAACTTCCCGGCAATCGGTACGACGCCGCGCCCGACGGCACTCGCTTCATCATGGGGCGGCCTCGCGGTGAGTGGGGCTCGCAAACCAGGATCAACCTGGTCCTTGGGGCGCTGCGCAGGCTGACACAGTAGTGCCCTCTGTTCACACGGGCTGGATAGCGCGCCCGGACGGCGGCGGTGCACGGCGGCTGGTTCGCGCGAAGGTCGGGATTGAGCTCGTCGTCATGGATCTGGCTCTGGAATTGGTCTCGCAAGTCCGGGTTTGCGGTCCGCAGGAAATCGTTTCGGCAGCGTGGTCGACGTGTCAGGCAACGCGCGGCCGTACGCGCGCACTGTAGCGGCATGCTCGCTGCGTTCGGCCTTCGGCTTGTCAGGCAGTACGCCAGCGCCCTAGCAGGCAAGCCGCGTTAGGCCCGGGAGGGGCGAAGCGACGCCCCACCGATTGGGTGAGCGCGGTAGGATCTGAGAATCGGAATTCGCGCCGGAGCGCTTTCGCATCCGCCACGTCGATCCCTTCCGAAGATTCCGAAACACACCGAGCCCACGAGGAATTGCCATGCGCGCCCTGTTGCCCACATCCATTGCGACCCTTGTCCTGACCTGCCTTGCCGCCGTCCCGGCTCAGGCTCAGTTCCAGAACTTGCCCGGCCCTGGCGCGAACATTTTGTTCACGAGCAATAGCAACGATGGCTACAGCGCTGCCCGCGGCACGGTCTTCACCGCCAACGCAAACTTCAGCGTGTCTGGCGCCAGCCTCTGGACCAATGAAATCAACGGCACGCCCATCGTCGCCACATGGAGCCTGTGGCAGACCACCAGCTATCCTGGAAATGTGAACGGCGTCCTGCTCGCGACCGCGAACGTCACTTGGAACGTCGATCTGGGCACGACCTTCTACGATGTGACCTTGCCCTCAGCTGTGAACCTCAGCGCCGGAAGTCGCTACCACATCGAGGTCCGATTCAACGAGCCGGCGGAAGAGAACTGGTTCTACAACTACAATATTGGCAGCAACAACGTGGGCCAGGTCACCGTCGAGGACGGCACTTTGGGCGGCGACACCAGCAACACGGTCATGCCGTACATCCGTCTGCAGACCGCCCCGAGTTGCACACCTCCGGTCGCCTATTGCACGGCCAAGGTCAACTCGTTGGGCTGCACCCCTGCGATTGGGTTCACAGGAATTCCGAGCGCGACGGCCGGTTCGGGTTTCACGATTACGGCGAGCAACGTGATCAACAACAAGCCCGGACTGGTGCTGTACACGAACGCCGGTCGCGCTGCGGTTCCGTTCCAAGGCGGAGTGCGCTGCGTCAATTCGCCGCTCAGGCGCTCGACTGGGATCAACTCCGGTGGCACGGCTCCGCCGAACAATTGCTCGGGTGTCTACTCGATCGACATGAACGCCTTCGCGGTCGGCGCGCTCGGCGGCACACCGGCGTCGTACTTGGTCTTGCCCGGTACGCTGGTCGATGCACAAGTCTGGGGCCGCGACAACGGTTTCGCTGCGCCGAACAATTCGACCCTGTCGAACGGCTTGGAGTACACGGTCTGCCCGTGATATGGGTGGCCCTGTCAATCCTCCGTTGACAGCCACGCGGAACCTTTTTCGTCGCGCCTGACTGCCGTTGACGCTGCAGCGCGTCAACGGCAAGGAGCGATTTCGGTGCTCCAGCTGTCAGCGATTTGTGGGAGGAGCAGGATCGCTGCCGCATTGCAGGCGGCAAGTCGTTACCTTGCGGCGCATGTCGTTCCGCCTCAGTCTCAGCCGATTGGCTGTTGTGTGCCTTGGGCCCCTGTTCGCCGCGTGCTCGAGTTCAGGCGCGCCTGAAGCTTTGCTTGACGCCGGCCCGCTGGATGCGGCGGCTCGCGGCCACGCTGAGGCGCTGATCGCGCGCCTTCAGTGCATGGCTTGTCACGAGGCCGACGCGAACGCGCCGGAATTCCTGCGGCCTGAACCTGCGCCCGATCTGGCGCAAATCGGCGCGCGAAAATCAGCGGACGCATTGCGGCGCTGGATCCTTTCACCCAAGGCGCAAAAGCCCGGCACCGCGATGCCCGATTTGCTGGCG
>JAYUOR010000739.1:0-2591 GCA_043760765.1 Planctomycetota bacterium
CCAGTCGGCGACGTAGAGCGCGCCGTCGGTGCCCATGAGCACGTCGCTGGGCCGGAACCAGTGCGACTTGCCGCCGTCGGCTTCGTGTTCGCGCGCGCTGACGAACTTGGTGGTCTCCAGGTCGATGCGAACGCCGTTTTCCTTCGGCGCGAGGCCAAAGACGACGCTCGCGCCCGCATCGGCCGCGAGCATCCAGCCGTCGTACTTCTTCCCAAGGCTTTCGCCTTCGAGCAGCGCGACTCCGGTCGGTCCGCCGGCGCCCGTGATCGTCCCGAAAGGTGCGACCCCGGGATCGTCCTGGTGCCAGTGGGCGCGCTGCGTGTTCTGACCCGGGCGGCGATCCGCGTTCCAGTAGCGCGATCCGTCGCTCGAGAAATAGCCCGTGTTCGATCTCGGCAAGACCCACAGCGCGCGACAGCCCTGATTGCCATCGTCGTCGTTGTCCGACGCGTACATGTCGCAGTACGCGTCGACCGCGACTTCATAGATATTGCGGAAGTTGTGCGCGCGCACGCTCAGGCCGCCGCCGTTGGCGTTGAAGCGCAGGATCAAACCGCCGGTCCACAGGCGGCCGTCGTCGCTCAGCAATCCCGGCTTGTTGTCCGCCACGAACTCGCCGCCGTCGTTGTACAGCGAGCCCGAGCGCAACGTGAAACCATCGTGATCCTTGACGATGTGCGGCCCCGCATTGCCGGCTGCGACGTAGTAGTTGCCGTCGGGCCCGATCACGAACGAATGCAAACCGTGGTCGTGGTCGCGGCCGCCGAAGCCGGTCAAGAAGACTTCGCGCTTGTCGGCCTTGCCGTCGCCGTCCGTGTCCGTGTAGATGAACGCATTCGGCGAGCACGAGACCAGCGCGCGATGGTCGTCGATCACGCAGATGCCCAGCGGCGCGACCAGGTCCTTGTCCTGCACGAAGACCGTCGACTTGTCCGCCGCTCCGTCGCCGTCGGTGTCCTCGAGCACCATGACGCGATCGCCCTCGGGATGGACCATGCCCGGATTGCGGCCGTTCCACTTGCGATAGTTGACCGCCTCCGTGACCCAGATGCGGCCGCGCGTGTCGACGTCCATCGCCGTCGGGTTGAAGAACAGCGGTGCTTCCGCCCAGAGCGTGACCGAAAGTCCTTCGGGGACCGTGAAATCCGCCGCCAGATCCTTGGGCCCCTTGCCGGTCTGAGTCGCAAGAAGCAGGGAAGCCAACGCCATGCAATGGGGGAGCATGGCGTGAGAGTACTGTGGCGCGGCCTTTCGGTCGCGTACCTGACCGTGCGTTTCGCGCGCCCATACGGTGCCAGGCACCGTGCGGGCGCTCAGCCGCGGAAGGCCTTGAGCAGTTCCGTTTCCTTCTCCAGCGACATGCCCGCCTTCGGCTTGGCCTGCCGCTCCGGGGGCAGCGTGTGGAACCAGGCGAGCGTGTCCTTCGCCGTCAGTGCGATCGGCCGGAAGGTCAGCCCGGCCTTGACTGCGGCGGCGTTGCTCGACATGTGATCGCCCTTGGACTTGCCCTCGTAGGGAGACCAGATCGGCAGATCGACGCCCTCCTGCGTGGCCAGGAACGCGGAATCGACCCAGACCAGTTTCGTGTCGTTCGTGCACGCCGCCTTACAGGCCGCGAGCATCTCGCCCATGCTCAGTTTCTTCGCCGGTCCGCAGGCGTTGAACACACCGAACGTGCGCGTCTCCGCGACGTGCACCATCCACTCGCCGAGGTCGCGCACGTCGATGACTTGGATCGGATCCGTGGGCGCGCCAGGTGCGAGCATCTCGCCGCCGTGCTCCATGCGCAGTGGCCAGTAGGTGAAGCGATCGCTGTTGTCACCAGGGCCGACGATGTAGCCGGGGCGGATGTTCGTGCAGCGGCCGGGGAAGGCGCGCTCGGCGGCCTGCTCGCACAGAGCCTTGAGCGGTCCGTAGTTCGCGTAGTCCTTGCCCATGTCCTCGACGGTCGGATCGTCCATCACGCCGACGGGCGCTTTTTCGTCGATGCCTTCCTGCTCCATCGAAGCATAGGCCGAGATGCTCGAAACGTAGACGTAGTGCGCGACGCGATCCTTCAGGAGTGTTGCCGACGCCGTGACGATGCGCGGCACGTAGCCGCAGTCGTCGAAGCAGACATCCCATTCACCCTTTTCGAGCGCCTTCAAGCCTTCGTCGAGTTTCGGATCGCGATTGCCCTTGAGCCGCGCGACTCCGGGGAACAGATCCTTGTGGGTCTTGTCGCGATTGAACAGCGTCAGTTCATGTCCGCGTGCGAGCGCCGCGCGCACGATCGCCGGCCCGAGGAAGCCCGTGCCTCCGAGGATCAGGATGCGCAGCTTCTTCGGCGCAGCCGGCGCCTGCGCGCTGCCACGCAGCGGAAGGCAAGTGAGCGCGGCAACCGCCGCACCGGCCTGCAGGAACGATCGACGATCAAAGGAACCGGCGTTGAATTGCGACATGGGCGTATTTCTCCCGAGTGTTGAAGTGGAGCGCTCGTCTCAGCATGCCTTCACGAATCGCCCCCCGCAAAGGTGCCCGGTAATTCACCGGCGTTTATTACCGGTCCAATACCCGCGCGATGCCCGTCGAGCGAGCGAGTATTGGACCGG
>JAYUOR010000740.1:0-2581 GCA_043760765.1 Planctomycetota bacterium
TGGGACAGAGCAGGAGTGCCGTCGGCGTGGAGCGCGCCTTCGACATGGCGCATGGGCTTGTTCACCGACGCGGATTGGAGGGCGCAGTGGATCGGCGCCGCCGAAAAGGCGACCACGCTCGAGTCGCCGGCGCTGCACGGCTACCACGCGCTGGAAGCAGTGGACGCGGACGACATCAAGTGGGTGCAGATCGATCTCGGAGAAGTTCGCACGCTCGATGCGATCACACTGCATCCGCCGACTCCAGCGGGATTCGCGCAGGTTGCGGGCTTCGGATTTCCGCTGCGTTTTCGCGTTGAAGCTTCCGACGATTCCGCTTTCATTCAGCGCCGAACCATCGTTGACCTGACGAAGGAAGACTGCGCGAATCCCGGCAACACGCCGGTCACTTTCGCCGCGGGTGGGATTCGCGCGCGCCACGTGCGCATCACCGCCACGCGACTGTGGAATCGCGGATCGGGTCCGGCCCCCTACTGCTTCGCGCTCGCGGAACTGGAAGTCATGTCAGGCGGCGTCAACGTCGCGCTGCACACGCCGGTGAGCGCGAAGGACAGCGTCGAGGCATCCGGCTGGAATCTCGCACGCCTGACCGACGGCGAACGACTGCCCGAGGCCGGCGAAAGGCGCCCTTCGTTCCCGGGCAACGCGGCCATCCTGCTGCGCAAGGAATTCGACGCCGGCCCGAAAATCCTGCATGCGACCGCGTTCCTTTGCGGCCTCGGTTGTTCCGAACTTGAGATCAACGGACAGAAGATCAGCGACCATGTGCTCGATCCGGGCTTCACGGACTTTTCGCGCCGCATTCAATACGTGAGCCACGATGTGAGTGGCGCGCTGCGTCAAGGGCGCAACGCCGTGGGCGTCATCCTCGGCGGAGGCTGGTTCAATCTGGCGACGCCCGACCTGTTCGGTTTCGAGCGCGCTCCGTGGTCCGCCGCGCCGCGCCTGCTCTGCAGTTTGCGAATCGACTACGCGGACGGAACCACGCAGATCCTTGCCTCCGATTCGTCGTGGAAGTGGTCAACGGGCGAGATCACATTCAACTGCGTGCGCGGCGGCGAGACCATCGACGCGAGAGAGTCCCGTCAGGGTTGGAGCAGCGCGGGCTTTGACGATGCCGTCTGGCACGCGGCGCTCGTCGTGAATCGTCCCAAGGGCAGGCTCGTCGCCGAACAGCAGCCGCCAATTCGCGCGAGCGCTTCTATCCGACCCGTGAGCATCAGCGAGCCCAAGCCCGGCGTGTTCGTTTTTGATTTTGGCGTGAACATCGCCGGCTGGGCGCGTCTTGCGACGCACGGCGCGCGCGGCACGAAAGTCGTGCTGCAGTACAACGAGCGCTTGAATCCCGACGGCACGCTCGACACGAAGAATCTCTCGAGCCACACCCAAGGCCGCTTTCAGACCGATGAGATGATCCTCGCGGGCAACGGACTCGAGAGCTTCGAGCCGCGCTTCACCTACCATGGCTTTCGCTATCTCCAGGTGAGCGGACTGACCGAGCAGCCGACGCTGGAAACCGTGACCGGTCGCTGGGTCACGACCGATCCCGCACGCGCGGGCAGCTTCACCTGCTCCGACGAGCGCATGAACCGCTTGCAGTCGGCGATCGTGCGCACGCTGCTCAACAACCTGCACGGCATTCCGACCGACTGCCCGCAACGCGAAAAGATGGGCTGGATGAACGACGGCTGCGTGGGAATGGAAGCGGCCTTCTACAACCTTGACACGCCGGCGCTCTATCGCAAGTGGTTCGACGACATGCAGGACGCGCAGGATGCGAACGGCCACGTCCCGGACATCGTGCCGACCAGCGGGTGGGGCCGCACGACCACGGAGGGCTCGCCCGGCGAGATGGCCGACCCGTGGTGGGGCGGCGCGATCGTCTTCGCGCCGTGGAAGATCTATCAGCATTACGGCGACACGCGCGTGCTGCGCGAAGGTTTTCCCGCGAAGAGGGCCTATGTCGATTATCTGCGCTCGACCGCCGTGCAGCATGTGATCGAGTGGGGACTCGGCGACTGGCTCGACGAGAGCGCAGGCGGCGGCGAGCGGCGCGTGCCGGTCGCGCAGACTTCGACCGCGGCCTATTTCGCCTGCGCGCGCATCGTCGCTGAAACAGCTTCGATTCTTGGCAAATTGGAGGATGCACAGAAGTACCGGACCCTCGCCGATGAAATCCGCGCCGCGTTCAACAGAAAATTCCTCGACGCGGACAAGGGCCTTTATGCGCTGGACAGTCAGACGGCCCAGGCACTGCCGTTGGCACTTGGACTCGCTCCCGACGGGTTGCGCGCGCCCGTGCTCGCGCAACTCGTCGAGAGCATCAGCGGCGCGCGCAAGAATCACATCTCGGCCGGCATCGTCGGAACGCTGCCGCTCTATCGCGCGTTGATGGAAGCCGGCCGCAACGATCTAGCCTGGGCCATGCTCGTGCAGGAGGACTTTCCCGGCTGGCTCAACATGCTGCGGCAGGATTGGACGACGATTTGGGAAGCCTGGAACGGCGAGAACTCGCTCAATCACCCGACTCTCGGCTGCGTCGGCTTCTGGTTCTACGAAGCCCTCGCCGGCATCCGGCCGG
>JAYUOR010000741.1:0-2578 GCA_043760765.1 Planctomycetota bacterium
CGCCCGCAGATCGTGCACTATCTGCGCCGCGGCGTCCTCATTCTCGCAATCGAAAGGCGCCGTTTGCGAAACGCGTTCGCTAACGATTGCCTGCCAGCGCGGATCGGACCAAGCGGCCCCGACGTCCAGGCGCACGTCCGCGGTCTCGACGCGGGTGAACTCTGCTGCCTCGACGCCGTCCTGCAAAACCCACAAGAACCACGCCGCGGCCAATATCGCCAGCATGACGGTCACGCTGGTCAAGACACCGCCGCGGTGTCCGTGCCACTGATTGACGTGCGATCGACGCATGGCGAAGAGGGCCCCGCGAAAGTCTTTCCGCGCGGAAGGAATGGCGTTCTGCCCCACCCCTCACCGCGCTTCGCGGCCTAGCTCAGTTGCGCGAGCCGACCAGCGGCGGTTCGGTGGCCACGACGTTCTGGCTGTTGGGCGAAAGCCGGCGAGCAGCGTCCTCGATGAACAGATCGATGCAGGTCTGCAGTTCGAAAACTTCTTCGCGTGAAAGCGTCACGGTCTTCGAGCTCGACTGCTGGTGCAGTTCGTGGCTCAAGAGACGCGAAACGACCTTCAAAGTGGCCAGTTGGCGCTGCAGCTGTTGTGTGGACTTGGGGTTGGTCGACAGCGGTTCCATGGAAGACCTCGGTTGGCCTGGGGCCTCGAGCGGATCAGAGCGGTTGAATGAAGCGGTCGAAAGCTCTCCACGCACGCGGCGCGACGGCAGCTGTTGCCGAGCGAGTCCGACGCGTGCTTAGATACAACGATGACAAGGCGATTCCAAGCGCGGAGAACGAGTTCGTGAATTCGTCTCGTCGCCCCAACGAAGGCGGCCACGGCCGCCGCGAGCGCGAGGCCGATCCGGCGAAAGCGCCGTCGCCCAAGCCGGGCGCCGATCGATTCGAGCCGCCGGCCGCCGGAAAATCGACACGCCACGGCGCCCATGATTCGGACAGCGCGCCCTTCGGCTCCGGACTCGAACACCCGAGCGAGCCTGTTCCGCCGCCGGGACGCAACGCGTTCCCCCTCCGCCCTGCGGAGCGCGCCGAACAAGCCGAGCGCGAACCACAGACGCGGGATGGCATGAATCGAAAGCTCCACGGGAAGGACCGAAAGCACAAAGCTCCGGGACGCAGGGAGGTGCTTGCCGGCCGCGGTGCCCAGCGTTCCTTTGAGCCGCCGCCGGGCGGTCCGCGCCTGGCGCAACTGCTCGCCCAGCACCCCGCGCCGCCGCCGGCCCCGCCCCGGGCGGGCGGAGGCACGCCGCGGGTCTGGCGCGGGCTGACGCTCTCGGACTTCCAGATCCAGGCCATCGACGCCATCGCGGCGGGCAAGAACGTCCTGGTCGGAGCTCCCACGGGCGCGGGCAAGACGCTGGTCGCCGAATATGCGATCGAGGACGCGATCCTACGCAAGCGCCGCTGCATCTACACGTCGCCGATCAAGGCGCTCTCCAATCAGAAGTACCGCGACTTCCGCGACGATCCCAGAGTCGAGGTCGGGCTGATGACCGGCGACGTGACGCTCAATCCGTCCGCGCAGGTCCTGATCATGACCACGGAGATCCTGCGCAACGCGATCCTCGAGAATCCGCGCCAGCTCTCCGATGTCGAGTACGTCGTTTTCGACGAGATCCACTTCCTCGACGACGCCGAGCGCGGCACGGTCTGGGAAGAGTCCCTGATCTTCGCGCCGGAAAACGTGCGCTTCATCTGCCTCTCGGCGACCGTGGCGAACATCCACGAGCTGGGGAAATGGATCGCCGAGATCCGCAGCCACCCGCTCGAGGTGATCGAGTCCCACTGGCGGCCGGTTCCGCTGACGCATCGGCTGTGGAATCCGCGCACGGACGTCTTCGAGCTCGAGGACCTGCCGAAAATGCGCCGCAAGGCCGAGTCGTTCGCCTCGGACGAGCCGCGCGGCCGGCGGGATTCGCGCGGCAGGCATCGACGCGACGGCGGCCGGCCGCCGCGCCAGCAGCAGCCCGAGCCGGACCTGCTGCTCGATCAGCTCGAACAAGTCGGAGCGCTGCCGGCGCTGGTTTTTTCCTTCAGCCGCAAGGACTGCGAGCGTCACGCGCGACGCAACGGCGGCCGCGAGCTTCTGACCCGCGAAGAGCGCGCGCGGATGGCCAAGCTCCAGGAAGAACTGGTCCAGCTCTTCAAGCTCCCCCAGGCCTCCCAGTCAGGCGAAATCATGGGCCTGGCGATGCGCGGCATCGGTTACCACCACGCCGGTATGCTGCCGATCGACAAGGAACTGGTCGAGCGGATGTTCACCAGCGGCCTGTTGAAAATGCTGTTCACGACCGAGACTTTCGCCTTGGGCATCAACATGCCGGCCCGCAGCGTGGTCTTCCATTCGCTGCGCAAGTTCGACGGCACGAGCGTCGACTGGCTGCGCACGCGCGAGTACATGCAAATGGCCGGCCGCGCCGGCCGCCAGGGCATCGACCGCGAGGGCTTGGTGTTCTCGATCCTCGACGACACCGCGCTGCGCGAGGCGCCGCTCGAACGCATCCTCTCGGGCACGCCCGAGTCGGTGATGAGCCGCTTCAAGCTCTCGTACTCGACGATCCTGCACC
>JAYUOR010000742.1:0-2576 GCA_043760765.1 Planctomycetota bacterium
GTGATCGCCGAAGCGCTGAAAGTCCCGATGGATCCCAAGGAACGCGGGGCGCTGGTCGCCACCGCGGATCGGCTCGGCGAGAAATTCCCGCGCGCGCGCACGCTCGCGGCCTTGCATCGCGGCTTGGAAATGGGCTCCACGCGAATCAGCGCGAGCGACGACGCATTGCCTAGCGCGAGTGCTGCTGAGTACGCGGCCAGTGTCGAGCAACGCGCCAGTGCGAGCGAAGCACAGCCCAAGGATCCGGCGACGAAGCTTGCTTTCGCGGAGTCGTTGCTCTCCCGAGCCAATGAAGGTTCGAGCGACGTTCGCTTCACGCGCGCGCTGCTCGAAGACGCGCGCATCCATGCCGAAGAAGCGCGAGCACTAGGTCTGAGCGGTTGGCGGCTCGACGCCACGCTCGCGGCCACCTACGACCAGCTCGGCGACTCGGACAAGGCCCTCGATCATGCGCTGCGGGCCGTCGAAGGCGGCATGTGGAGCGCGAAGAGCGCTGAAATCGGCGCCACGGATTTCGTGCAAGTGCGCGTCCTGGCCTTGTTCGCGCAGTCGCGTCAACTGACGATCCGCAAGGCCTACCAGGAAAAGGCCAAGTGGCCGCCCGAGTGGCTCGCGGACGTCAATGCGGCCTATGCAAAGCTCGCCGCGCATCCCCTGGTCACGGAAGACAATCTCATTTCCTATTACGACTTCTTGAATTGGCTCGGCGGCACGCAGCGCGCGGCGACGACGCTCGAGGATGCGCTGACGAAGTTCCCGGATTCGGCCGTGCTGCACGATCGCCTTCGTTCGCGCGTACTGTGGGAAAAGGGACCGGCGGAACTCGAGAGCGATTACACGGCGCGGCTCGCGAAGCCCGGGCACTCCAAGCAACTCAATTGGTTTGCAGGTTATGCCTCGCTCGTAGCGGCAGAGAACTTCAGGCGCCGCAATGAATTCGATCAGGCGCTGTCCGCCTACGCGCGCGGTATCGAGTACTACGTGCGCAACATCGTCGACGTGCCCGAAGGCCATGACCTTTGCGATCACTTCATCGCCCTGGCCCATGCCGGCCGCACGCGCGTCCTCTTGGAGCGCGGCGACCTCGAAGCGGCGACTGTCGAGATGCTGGCGGCCTTCGGACGGCGCGCGGACTCGACCGGCACGATGGATGGCTTGAACATCACGCCGGGGATGACTGCGCTGATGCTGCACGCGCAACTCGTCACGGCCCAGAAGACGGCGCTGGCGACGAAATTGAAGTCCGCGATGGATGCACTGGATCAGAAGCTCTTCGCGGAGCCCGATTTCGCCGGCGCCGGTCGCGCCCGTCCGGGCAACCGCGGCCGTCCCGGGCGCTGAGCGCGGGGTTCGAGGTCAACCTTCGCTCCAGCTCGCAGAGCGCTCGCAGTTAGAGCCTGTCACGGCGTCTTCTGCATGACGTCTGCGACCGAGCGCGCAGGCTTCGAGCCCTGAATTGAGCCTGGAGCCCGCCTGCCTGCGCCGCTAGCTTGGTGGCATGGCCACACGCACACGCCCGACCAGGATCAAACGCGCCTTCGACGCAGCCCGCGATCCTCTCGACTTTCGCGACCAGATGTTCGTACCGACGCTCGTCGAAGTTCCGACTGAGCGACCGATCACCGAGATCTTGAAACTCAAGTTGCCCGTGCTCGATCAGGGCAGCGAAGGCGCATGCACGGGCTTCGGCCTGGCAACCGTGGCGCACTTCCTGTTGCGTTCGCGCCGCGTCGTGGCCGACAAGACCGACGTCAGTCCGCGCATGCTCTACGAGATGGCCAAGCGCTACGACGAGTGGCCGGGCGAGAGTTACTCGGGCTCGACGGCGCGCGCTGCGATGAAGGGTTGGCACAAACACGGCGTGTGTTCCGCAAAGTGCTGGCCGTATGACGCCAAGAAGAGCGCCGGGGTGCTCGACTCCTTGCGCGCGAAGGATGCGCTGGCTCGGCCGCTTGGCGCCTACTTTCGCGTCAATCACAAGGATCTGGTCGCGATGCACAGCGCGATCTCCGAAGTCGGTGTGCTCTACGCCACTTGCAGCTGCCACTCGGGCTGGAGCGCACTGAAAGCCGACGGCCTGATCTCCTACCGCGATGACGCCTTGGGTGGCCACGCCTTCGCGATCGTCGGCTACGACGCGCACGGATTCTGGCTGCAAAACTCCTGGGGGACGGATTGGGGCAAGCGCGGTTTCGCGCGCATCAGCTACGACGATTGGCTGGCCAATGGCACCGACGTGTGGGTTGCGCGACTGGGCGCGCCCGTCGAAATGCGGCGCGCGGAAACGACGGCTTTGGTGAACTCGGCCGCGGCCAATGCGCGCGCGTCGTACAGCAACGCTGACCTGCGGCCGCACATCATTTCCTTCGGCAACGAGGGCGAGTTGCGCGACACGGGCAGCTACGGCACCTCGCGCGCGGACGTCGCCGAAATCCTGGGCAGCGATTTTCCGCGGCTCACGAAGACCTGGAAACGCAGGCGCATTCTGCTCTACGCCCACGGCGGTCTGGTCGGCGAAGAGAACGCGATCCAGCGCGCAGCGGACTACCGCGCGACGATGATGGAGCGCGAAATTT
>JAYUOR010000743.1:0-6518 GCA_043760765.1 Planctomycetota bacterium
TGCGACAGTGAACAACGTGATGTCGGCGAAACCTCGCTCGCCGCCGTCGGCATCGACGTTGATTTCGCCCAGCGGCAGATCGCGCAGCGCGAACGAGCCGTCCGCTTGTGTGCGACGAAACGTCGAAGCTGAAATGTCGTCGCCGCGGGTGGCCCAGATCTCGACATCGCCGAGCGGAGCCCCCGCTTCATCGTGCACCACGCCCGACAGCGAGGCTCCGGGGCTCAAGCTCACATCCAAGCGGCTCGTCCGCCCCGCCACGACCTCGACCTCGCCCTTCCAGGGCGCAGATCCGTCCGCTCGCACCCCCAGCGGCTGCAGGCCCTCGGCGATGCCGTCGAGCGTGAACTCGCCCCGCTCGTTCGTGCGCGAAAGTTGCGCGGCCGGCGGTTGGCCGAAGCTGCCGTCGCCCAAGGCAACGGGGGTCGGATCATATTCCGATCCGATCAGGACGCGTGCTCCGGCGACAGGTGCGCCATCTGGAGCAAGAACCCGGCCGCTGAGCGCTCCACCAAGCGATTCGAAGGCCAGCCGCAACACGACAGCTGCGCCGGCCTCCTCATTGAAGGTGTGTTGCTTCGTCGGCGTGCGGCCGGCGGCCCGCGCGGAGACAGAGATCCCGACGCGCGGAGCGAGGCCGCGGACGGCGAACGAGCCGTCGCCGGCCGAGCGCGCGACCACGAAGCCCTCGTACGAACCGCCGAAGGTTTGCAGATAGATCTCCGCGCCGGCAAACAGTCGGCCGTCGAAGTCGACGACGGTTCCAGCCACGGAGTAACCCGCGGGAATCTCGATCGTCGCGGAGTTGTCGATGCCCGCGACGACATCGACATCAATCCATGCACCTCGATCGAGCTTGACCGTGAGCTCGCCTGCGAACACTTGCTCGACGAACACATCACCAGTCAGGTCCGTGCACGCATTGCAGGAGTTGCGAAAGGGATCGTCAGCGCCGCGCTGATGAAGCCGCATCCAAATGCCGACAGCCGGTGTCTTGTCTTCGGCCCAAACGACGTGCAGGCGCAGCGAGCCAAAGCGTGTCGGGACGAGGGGCAGCAGAGCAGGCTCGCTCGTCACGGCGATTGCCACACGTCCTTCCTCGGAGTCGATGAAGAGCTTGTCCTGCTCAGGCAGCGCAGCGACTCGTTCGCTTGAAACAAGCGTGGAGGACCAGCTCGGCAGCGGCGAGAGCGGGGCATCGTCCCTCCAATGCCAGAGCGAGGCTACGATCAGCGCAATGGCCACGGCTGCGGCCAAAGCCTTCTGTGTTGCACTCACGACGAGTATCTCCTTGAGTAGCGATCCGAGCATCAGCGTGTACGACGGCGGCTCCAGCCGCCAGGCGCCGATTAACGCGAGTGCAAAGCTCGAACCGGATTCGCCGCGCCGGCGGGTCAAGCGCTCGCGCAACAATTCGCGGCCACGCTTCAAGCGCGTGCGCAGCGTCTCGAGCGGAACGCCAAGGCGCACTGCGGCCTGTTCAGGCGACAACTCCTCGAAGTAGCGCGCGATCAGCGCCGCGCGCCACGGTTCGTCGAGGGCAACAACGGCCTCGACGATTTCACGGCGCAAGCTTTCGCGTTCCAACAGCTCGTCGGGAGTCGCCACGCTGCGCATTTCGCGGGCAAAGGCAAGTTCGCGATCGCCGCGCCGCAACTTGGAGCGCCAGGTCTTCAACGCGATCTTGCGCACGATGCCGGCCAGCCAGGCCCGCGGCGAACCACCGTCGCGCGGCGCGTTCGAGAGCGCGGCGAGCCAGGTCTCCTGTTCGACATCGCGGGCGAGCTCCGCGTCGAAGACCAGTTCGCGAGCCAGCGCGCGCACGAAGCCACGGTGCTGGAGAACGAAATCCGGATCGGTCGTCGTCGTGGCCATCGCACCCACAGGTTCCCGCTGATCCTACGCCGGGTCTTCGCAATCTGTTTTTTCCGCCGCGGACGATGCCAGGACCGAGGACGGCCTCGAGCCGACGCGAAACGGACCTAGGGACCGTCCGTGACGGCGAAGCCTGTGTCCGGCGTCTTGGGGATGAGAAGCTGCAACATGATCGCAAGCACCACGACGATCGCCGGCGCGATCAGGTTGTACCAGAGGAAAGCGATCTTCACGTCGGCGAGGTAGATCCACAGAATCGTCGCCTGGGCGATCAATGCGGCGAAGAACACGGCGCTGCCGTGTACGCGCTTCACGAAGAAGGCGACGAGAAAAATACCCAGGATCGTGCCGTAGAAGAGCGAGCCCAGGATGTTCACAGCCTGGATCAGATTCTCGAACAACGAGAAGACCGCGGCGAACCCCAGCGCCAGCACGCCGAAAAAGACCGTGGCCCACTTCGTCGCGCGCACCTGCTCTGCGTCTTCGCGCGGCTTGCGCCAGACGTCGATGATGCCGGTGGTCGCGAGCGCGCTGAGCTCGGCGCTGGTGCTGCTCATGCCCGCGCAGAAGATCATCGCCAGCAAGAGACCGATGATCCCGATCGGCAGGTGATCCATCACATAGCCGATGAAGATGTAGTCCTTGTCGTTGGTCTCGGCTTGTGGAGAAAGTTCGACCAGTCGGTTCTCGAAACGCTTGCGCAATTCGGCGTCGCGCAGTTCGAGCGCCTTGAGGCTCTCCACGGCTGCGTGCACATCGGTTTCGCCCTTGCGCCAGGCCGCGAGCATCGCCTGCGAGTCTGCCTGGCGTTGATCGGCGATCGATTTGTGCTCGTCCTCGAGCTCGCGCACGAGCGCGGTGTCGTCGAGATTGCGCGCGTTGATCAGGTTCGCCTCGTTCCAATGCAACGGAGTCGCGTGGAAGAGATAGAAAACGAAGACCAAGACGCCCGTCAGCAGGATGAAAATCTGCATCGGGATCTTGAGCAGGCCGTTCATCCACAGTCCCTGGCGCGATTGCTGCACGGACTGGCCGGTCAGATAGCGCTGGACCTGACTCTGGTCCGTGCCGAAGTACGAAAGCTGCAGGAAGAAGCCCCCAATCAGCCCGCTCCACAGCGTGTATTTGTCGGCGGGATTCCAAGAAGCATCGATGACCTTCAATTTGCCCAGCGCCCCGGCGAGCTTCATGCTTTCGCCGAAATCGAGCACGTCAGCGAGGTAATACACGGTCATTCCGAAGGCCAAAAACATCCCCAGGAACATGACCGCCATCTGCTGCTTGTGCGTCACGCCGACCGCGCGCGCGCCGCCTGTCGTCGTGTACAGGATCACCAGCGCGCCGATGAACACGCAGGTCCATGACAAGGGCCAGTGCAGCACCTTGCTGAGAATGATGCTCGGCGCATAGATCGTGATTCCCGCCGCGAGACTGCGCTGGATCAGGAAGAGCCCTGCGGTCAACAGTCGCGCACGGTTGTCGAAGCGCTTGCCGATGAACTCGTAGGCCGTGTAGACCTTCCAGCGATAGTAGAGCGGGATGAACACCGCGCCGATCACGAGCATCGCCAGCGGCAGTCCGAAATAGAACTGCACGAAGCCCATGCCGTCGAGAAAGCCCTGGCCGGGCGTGCTGAGGAACGTGATCGCGCTGGCTTGGGTGGCCATCACGCTCAGGCCCACGCTCCACCATTTGCTGTCGCTGCCACCGCGCAAGTAGCTTTCGCTGGTGGCGGCACCGCGCGTCTTCCACGTGCCGTAGGCGACGATGAACCCAAGCGTGCCCAGCAGCACGACCCAATCGAGCAGACTCATGCGCAGAAGTAGGGCTCGAGGGGCAGACGCGGCGCGAGGTTCATTCGCGCGGCGCCCGGCGCGAGATCAAGTTCGCGAACAAACGATAGGCACCCGGCACGCCGGCCGGCAACTCGCGGAAGAAACTGATCCCCGTATAGATGAAGCGGCCCTTGCCGAAATCGCAACTGATCAGCGCTCCGTTCTGCGCCGCTTCGCCAGGGTCGTTCCAGGCGATCGGCGCCGTGAAGTTCTCGCCGAAGTTGCCGGCGAAGTAGAGCCCGCGCTCCTGGATCCAGCCCTCGAAGTCCGCGGCCGATAGCGAGTTGGGCGCTGTCAGCAACGCATGCTTCGGGTCGACGAAACTCGGCGTTGCCTCTTCGACGGTCACACGGTTACGCGTCAGTTGGAAGGGGAAGGGCCCGATCTTATCGGCAGGGACCACGAGGCTCGAGCCGGCGGTGTTGTACTGCACCACCAGCGTCCCGCCGGCCTTCACGAAGTCGAGCAGCGCCGGCTGGAAGTTCGCGAGCGAATCCACCGTGTTGTAGGCGCGCACACCCGTGACGACGGCGTCGAACTTGGCGAGCTGCCTTGGATCGGCCGTGGCCGGATCGATCGTTTCGACTTGGACGCCAAGACGTTCGAGCGCGCGCGGGATATCGTCGCCGGCGCCGCGAATGTAGCCGACGCTGTGCGAGCTGACCTGCACGTCCACGGGCACGAGCCGAACCTCCGCCGGCGTGTACCAGGTCTGGGGCAAGAGATGCTCGTGGTCGATCACGTGGATCGAACGGTTCGCAAGGCCGCGCGAACTCTTGAAGTTCAGCTTGAGGATGCCGGCGCGCGCGCTTGGCCCATGCGCGATCTGGAAACTGACGCTGCGCCGATCGCCGCGATGCAGCGTGCCGCTCTGGATGGAAACGTCGCCGGCGATCTTCCAGCCGTCCGGCAGCGGCGCGATGTCGACGGCAAGGTCGCTCTGCTCGCCTTCAGCGAGTGCGAGGATCTCGAAAACAATCGTCGCCGGTTCCTGGCCGACGAGGGCCACGTCGTCCTTCGGCACGACCGACGCGATCGGGGTGACGACCACGGGTCGCGTGCGCTCGCCCGCCACCGGATCGACCCACTTGAACACGATCGGCACATCGACTTCGATTCGCCGGCCGGCCGCGAGTTCGAGCACCAGCGTGCAATGCAGTTGACCGGGCACGCTCGGTGCGTTGATCTCCGCTGGCAGCTTTTCCGTGCGATGCAGCGTCGCGTGCGGTTCTGCGAGCCAATGCGGCTGATCGGCGGGTGTTTCGCTCGCCAGCGTGACTTCGAGCACTTCGCTTGTCGCTCGGTTCAAGCCGAGCTCTTCGTCGAGTGCGATGGAAACGCCCTGCGGCCCGCGAATCTGACGCAGACGAAGGCTGGGTCCGGCGCGGCGCTGCAAGGCGCTGATCGCGACGGAAAGTTTGTCTCCCGCGGCCACTTGATAGCTCCCGGCCGTGGCTTCGAAGACGGCTCCGCAGCTCGAAAGTAGCAGCGCATCGATTGCGCGTGAATGGTAGCGCGGCCAGGCGCGCTCCCCCGCCGAGGCTGCGCCGAGGGCGCCAAGTTTTCCCGAGAGATCGCTCAGCGCGGCGAAACTCGCTTCAGGTGCCTTCGGATCAAAGCCGGCGATCAAGGCGCGAAGCGCTGTACCCATGGACTCGCCGCCGGCCACGCGGCGCCAACTCGTGTCGATACCGTCGAACAGATCCTGCGCCGCGAGCTTCGGCCCCTTTTCGAGCCGCAGATACTCGATCAACTCGCCACGCGATTCCGCGGAGCCGAACCCTTGGCTCTTGTGCATGCTGCGACTGCGGCCGGCGATTTCGGTATAGCTCGCTCCGAGCAAGGGTTCGAATCCGCCGACGTCGAGCTTGAGCCAGTGCTCAGGATCCGACTCGGCCACTTTGGGCAGGTCCTCGCGCCACCAGGTGCTGCCGTTGAAGAAAAGGCGCTTGGCTTGCCAAACCTCGAGGCCCTGTGTGAGCTGCTCAGGAAAAGCCTTGGGGTCCGCGGCGAGATCGAAGGCTTCATTCGCCAGGATCGCGGAAGCCGTGTGGTGGCCGTGCCCGCCACTGCCGTCGGTGGTGAAGCGCGTGATGATCACGTCCGGACGGAACGTGCGGATCGCGCGCACGACATCGCTCAGGATCTCCTGCCGGCCCCACTTCGCGAAACTCTCTTCGGGGCTCTTGCTGTAGCCGAAGTCGACCGCACGGGTGAAAAACTGTTCGCCGCCATCGATGCGGCGAGCTTCGAGCAATTCCTGCGTACGAATAATGCCGAGCGCGTCGCCGATTTCCGCGCCGATGAGATTCTGTCCGCCGTCGCCGCGCGTCAGGCTGAGATAGCCGGTGCGAACCTTGCGGCCGTTCGACAGGTAGCTGATCAGGCGCGTGTTCTCGTCGTCGGGATGCGCGGCGATGTACAGCACGCTGCCCAGCACTTCGAGCTTCTGCACGCGCTGCAGGATCTGGCCCGAATCGAGTTGCGCGGGCGCGTGCTGGGCAGTCGCCGTCGCGAGGAAACAAGGTCCGAGAATCAGCGCAAGCGCGAAACGCCGCAGGCCATGCCGGTTGAACATGGGCGTGAGCCTAGCCGGAGGCGCAAGTGGCGCAAGGCTGACCCTGGATGACGCAAGCACGATGCGCGGCTCGTTGGATGCCGCGTGGCCCTGGAAGGCGCTTGCAACACAGCTCGAACCTGCCTTGCGCGCAGATTCAGCAATGCTTCTGCGGTGTTGCGGGGGCGGCTCTCGTCGAGCGGAATCCTTCCGATTCGGCAGGCCGCAGGCACTACGTGAGATGAGATTGT
>JAYUOR010000744.1:0-2575 GCA_043760765.1 Planctomycetota bacterium
GGACAACGGAACTGGGTCTGATCACCTGGATCTTCGGCGCAGACTCCGGCGCAGTCGTGCACGTCAAGCTCGGCGCCGACGGCAAACTCGACTGCGCCGGCGAAAGGATTGATCTCGGCCGCGAAGACCTGCGCGATGCCATCAGGCGACTTCGCGAGCGTGCGATCGCCGGATCGAACGCAAGCGACCTGGTCAAGGACATCGGGCGCGCCTTGCTTCCGCCGTCCATCCTGGCGCACATCGGCCGGCCGCGCTCAGACCGCGATCGCCTGCTCGTGCTGTTGCACGGTCCGCTCGAAAGCCTGCCGATCGAAATGCTCGGGCAGGGGGAAAAGAGATTCGATGACGAGCTCTGCCTGCTGGCACTGCCCGGTCTCCCCGCTGGGCAGCCGGGCGAACGAATGAAGCCGCAGGGCTTCGAGCGTTGGCGACTGCTCGGTTCGCCGGTCGATGGTGCGGAAAGCGACGCTCGGCCCAACGTGCTCCTGCCAGGCGCGGCGGCGGAACTGGCCGAATTGGCAAAGCTGCATCCGAACGCGACGCTCGTCGAAGGCGCAAATTTCCAGCGTCCGGCCCTCGAGCGAGCGCTGCTCTCGCAGGACTGCGTGCACATTGCCACGCACCTCGAGGTCAAGCCGAAAGAACCGCGCTCGCGCTTCCCCGCGGCTGGATTGCGACTTGACGATGGCGACGTGATCTCGGCGCGCGAGATCGGGCTTTTGACTCCGCATCTGCCGCTGGTGGTGCTCTCGGCCTGCGAGTCCGGAGGCGGCCGGTACGCGGACGGCGAAGGCCTCTTCGGAGTGGCTCGCGCCTTCCTCGAGGGCGGCACACGCAACCTCGTGGTGACGCTCTGGCCCGTGGAGGACCAGGCTGCGAAGGAGTTCGCGCTGGCCTTCCACCGCGCCCTGGCGGAGGGAATGGCGCCGTCGCAAGCCACGCGCATGGCGCGCAAGCACTTGATCTCGCTGGGGCGCAAGCCCGCCGACTGGGCAGCCTTCCGCTTCCTCGGTCGCGACTGAGCGGCCCGCAGGGCTGGCTAGGGCCCTGAGCTAGTTTGTCCCCGGGCCTGGAAGGAGCCGGCAGCGGCTCAAGTGTTTCAAGACTGTAGGCCGATACGGAGCCTGCCGAGGGAAATCCACCCGCCCTCGGAGAGGAAAAACTCCATGGCCCTGGCACGCTTGACCACCCTTTTGTGCGCCGTCGCATTCATCGCCGCCGCACCCGTCGCGGAAACGCAGTTCGTTGCCTCCGCGACACCGACTCACTTCGCAGCGTCGAACCCCAACGACTACGCGGTGCTGATGATCCTGGGCGACGTCGCCCACGGCGCGCGCGCGCAGATGCTCGTCGCTCCGCATGCGAACTTCGAGACCAGCTTCCCCTCGGGGACGCTCACGGACCTGTACATCGAAGTCGTGTTCTTCGCCCCGACCGGCTGGCGATCCAGCGGTTCGGTGAGCTTCGACGCGATGCTGGCCGCGCAGTCCGAGTTGCTCGAAGTCGAAAACAATGGCGATGCGATGCAGCCCTGGATCTACACCAGCGGCGGCAGATTGCCCGCGGACTCCGGTCTGCACCTCGCCCCGACCAGTCTGTTCGGGGGCAGCGGCTCGTCGAACCAGACGATCATGATGGACCCGGCGCACGTACCGGTCATCACGCCGCAGGACATCAGCGACAATACGATTGCGCCGAAGATCCGCCCAACGGATCCGAGTTTCTAGGGCCCGCGCTCGCGACCCCAAATAGCAAGAGAGAGAGAGGCGACCGGCGGCGATCCCTTGAAAGGGTCGTCGCCGGTTGCGCTTTTCCAGGCCAGGCTCAGGGTTCGCGCGACGACCGCGAGCTGCCGAGTACGCCGTAAACGTCCCGCCGCAAATCGCGTCGCACCGGCACCTTCCTCTGCCACTCGCGCGCCAGCTCCGGTTCGATGTCCGCGACGACCAATCCCGACTCACCGCGGCCTTCGGCCATCGTCTTCCCCGTCGGATCGACGATCAGCGAATTGCCCGGGAATTCCAGCTCGAGTTTTCGGCGCGCGACGACTTCGCGCCCAGTGCGATTGCAGGCCAGAACGAAACACTGACCGCTCGCCGCGAGTCCGTGGACGAGCGCGCGCCACTGCCCGGCGCGTTCCGCCGGCCACTGCGCGGGCACGAGCAACAGTTCCGCACCGTCGTAAAACGGCGCGCGCGTCAGCTCGGGAAAGCGCAGGTCGTAGCAGATGACTCCGCTGACCCGCATCCCCCGCCAGACCAGCGTGGCCGGCAGCTTGGACCCGCCGCTGAAGACGCTGTCCTCCGCGGTCGGACCGAAGAGGTGCAGCTTGTCGTAGGCGAACTTCAATTCGCCGCGCACAAACAGTTCGAGCCGATTGGTCGGGCGCGCCGGCTCGCCGGCTCGGTCGCTCGGTGCATATCCGGACCCGGCCCAATCGACCTCGAGCCGCGCGCCGGCCTCCGCGAGTTCCTGGCACGCCGCGCGCGCCGCCCGAACCAGACTTTGAACATCGTCGCCCGCGTCGAGAAACGAGCTGGCCCACATCTCCGGCAACAGGACCAGTTCGACACCT
>JAYUOR010000745.1:0-6501 GCA_043760765.1 Planctomycetota bacterium
CGCGCTCCTTGCCTCGCCTTCGCCCGCTGTGCCTCGCTACGGCGCCTTTTTCAACGGACTGCTAGCGCGGCTCGGTCTCGATCAGCGTCACGCTACCGACTGGTCCGCCGCGCGTGGCGTCGTCGGGCAGGATGTTCTTCGCGCTGGGGGAACCGACCACCAGAAGCGGCGAGCCACTCGCCGACTTCAGGCTGGCGAAGCACGCGCCGAACTGGTCGCCTGAGCCGGAGCCGGTCCAACTGCGCAGCGCCTGGCCGGTCCGAGCACCATAAGCGCGCACGTAACCTGCCCGCGGGCGCAGTGCCTGACTCGCACCGATCAGCAAGTCGGCATGGCCGTCGCCATCAAGGTCGGGGCCGAGTGCGACCCATGCTCCGAATCGATCTTCGCTCTCGTCGGAGGCGAAGCTGAACAGCGGCTGGCCGTTCGCACCGGAAAATAGCGTCGCCGCGCCACAGGCATGATCGACGGCGTCGTTGATTTCCGCGGCGCCTGAGCGCGAGGTCGGAGCACCTACCAACAAGTCTGCATGGCCATCGCCGTCGCAATCGCCTGTCGCGGCGAGAGCTGCGCCGAACAATTCCCAGGTGTGCCGGCCGCCGAGCGAGTACAGGATCGATGCGTCCGCTCCATTGAAACAATGCACGTAACCCGGGCGCGCGAGTCGCGGGCAAGGCGCACCGACCGCGATCTCCGGGATTCCATCGCCGCTCATGTCGCCGGGCCCGGCCAGACTCGCGCCGAAGCGCTCGCCGAAGCCCTCACCCTTGAAAGTGAACAGCTCGTGCAGGTCCGCGCCGTCGTACACGCGCACGAGCCCGGAGTTCCAGCCGCACGGGCGCGCTCCGGGCGAGCCTACTGCGATTTCCGCTACGTGGTCGCCATTGAGATCGCCCACGGCGCAGACGGCGGCGCCGCATTCGTCGCCGGCGTGCTGGCCGGGGATGCGCAAGAGGATGCGCGCATCCGCGCCGGAAAAAACGATGGCTTCGCCGCTGGCGCGGCCATTCGGCGAAGCGCCCGGTGCGCCGACGAGCAATTCGTCGATGCCGTCGCAATCGAGGTCGGGCACGCGCGCGATGGAACTGCCGAAGAGATCGCCCGGAGCACTGCCCTGCAGGTTCAAGCGCTCGTAGGCCGGCCGGCCGCTGTAGATCTTCACCGAGCCGGAGAGCGGGCCGCGTTGGTTGTCGCAGGGGATTGCAACGGCGAAGTCCTCGACGCCGTCGCCGTCGAAGTCCGTGAAACTCGCCACGCCGTAGCCGAAGTACTCCAGCGGGGAGTCGTGGTAGATCACCTGAAGCGGACTCTGCCCTTGGAAGTTTGCAGCAGCACCAAGGCAGACAACGGCGCACAGCGCGGCGCGCGGGGAGCACGAACGGGATGCGACCTGGGCACTCAGGGTGTCAGCTCCAAGGAGTAGCGACCGAGCAAACGCTCGAGCAGCGGCGTGCGAATTCCCTGCGGGGCGCACTTGCGCTCGATGCGCAACATGTTCGCGCCCGGCTTCAGCCAGACGCGCTGCGACTGGGCGGCGCCGTTTTCGCTCCAGGTGAGGTCGAGCGGAACGTGAAAGCCTAGTCCTGCGCCGCCCGTTGAGTTTGCCTCGACCAGGATCGCCGTGCCCTCCACGCGCAGCTTGCCCTCCACGCTGGGATAACCGCTGCCGTAGACCCACTCGTCGAAGAACTCTTTCCAGTCGCGTCCGGTTTCTTTTTCGAGCACGGCGCGAAAGTCATCGGTCGTCGCGTTCTTGTAGCGGAAGGCCAGATTGAAATTTTTCAGCGAGCGCCACCACGCGGCGTCGTCGGCGACGTACTGACGCAACGTGTGCAGCACCGCCGCGCCCTTGCTGTAGATCACGCCGCTGTAGGCCTCGCCCGAGTTCGTACCCTTGCCGGCGTACAGTCGGCTCTTCGCCGCGACGCCGCGGCGCTGGGTCGCGAAGAATTCTTCGGCGCGCTGCGCGCTCTGCGTGAATTCTAGGTACACACCTTCGGCGTAGGTGCCGAAGCCCTCGTGGATCCAAAAATCTCCCCAGTCGGCGGCCGAGACGGCGTTGCCCCACCATTCGTGGGCGGATTCGTGGATGAGAATGTAGTCGTAGAACTTGTTGCGCTCCGCGTAGCGATCCGGCGCGCCGGTCTGCTTGCACCAGGCAGGGAAACTCGAGCCGTAGGCGACGGCGGTCGAGTGCTCCATGCCCCAGAAGCTCGTCTCGACCAGCGCGAATTTGGACTTCGGGAAGGGGAAGGGTCCGAAGGCCTTGGTGTAGGCCGCGAGCATCTTCGGCACGTCTTGGAACTGCAGCTTCGCGCGCTCTTCGTGTCCCGGGATCACGTAGTAGTCGAAGTTGAGCTTGCCGCCGAATTCCTCGAGCCCGTCGAGCGCGAGTTCCTGGTGCACGACGACATAGGGAGCGATGTTGAGCGCGACGGAATAGGTTTCGAGCGGGTAGTCATGTCGCCATCCGAATGTGGACTCCCCGACATGAGGGCCCGCAAAGCTTCCGGCGGATCGCCCGTTGCACACCGCCGTCAGTCCCTCGGGCACCGTGATGTTCAGCTCGACATGTTCCGGCTTGTCCTCGGGATGCCAGAACGAGTCCTTGCAGGGCCACCAACTGTGCGAGCCCGATCCCTGGCATGAAGTCGTGATCCATGGCTTGCCGTCCGGCGTTTTCGCCCAGTGAAAGCCGTCGAAGTCGTTGGCGCTCCCAGGCTTCCCCCCGTAGTGCAGCGCGACGCGCCAAGCGGCGCCCTTGCTCAGCGGCTTGGGCAATTGGATGTCGATGAAGTCAGCCGTGCGACTGAAGACGAGCGCATCGCCGGACAGGCCCGTGTAAAATCCCAGCGGGTCTTCCGTTGCGGTCACGCTGGCCCCGAACAGGCTCAGGTCGGCCGCGAGGTCCAGGCGCACGTGTCGAAAGTCATCGACCAGCGCCAGCGCCTCGACTGTCACCACGCCGTCGATCTGCTCGGCCTGTGGATCCACCTTCAAGTCGATGCGATAGCCCTGCACGTCGTAGTCCGCGCGCGGATCGTGCGCCGCGGACGCGGCGGGAGCCTGTTCTCGCCGCTCGGGCGCGGGGACCTGCGCGGCCGCCGAAAGGCCGCACAGGGCGAGGGCCAAACTCCGCAGAAATTTCATGCTGGCACCATTCCTTCCTTCGAAGCCTAGCAGCACACCGCGCGGCCGGTCATCCGCGGCCCCCGCTTGTTTCAAGAATGCTCAACTGCGGGGCGATCGGCGTTCGATATCCCTGCCTCGCCCCGCCCCGAAGCCCTCTCCGGGACTGCGCCTCGATGAGCCTACAGGAAGCCCACAAGCGTCTCAGCGAAAAGATCACGCTTCCGTCCCTGCCTGAGGCGGTGACTCGGATCACGGCGATGGTCAACGATCCGACGGTGCGCATCAGCGACATCGGCGCGGTCGTGGCCCAGGATCCCGCGATCACCGCGACCGTGCTGCGAATTGCCAACAGTGCCTACTACGGCTTGGCGAAACCAGCCGTCACACCCGAGCAAGCCGCCACGGTGATCGGAGCGCGTTCGCTGGGCAACATCGCGCTGCAGGCCTCGGTCATAGGCCGCTACGAGCACCTCAGCCACAAGTTCGACCTCGACCTGCACGAACTCTGGGTGCACTCGGTCTTCACGGCGCAGTTGTGCCAGGACCTGGCCCGGCGCGTGACGATTTCGTGCGAGATCGCGCCTGAGGAATTTTACACCTGTGGATTGCTGCACGACGTCGGCAAGGCCGTCATGCTGGACTCGCTGCGTGAGGAGTACATGGCCGTCTATCAGGTCGCGAAACAGACCGGTGAGGCGGTCCACCTTGCCGAGGAACGCATCCTTTCGTTCACGCACGCCGAAGTCGGGGCCCTGGTTGCCAAGCGCTGGCAGTTCCCCGATTCGGTCAGCCACGCGATCCGCCACTGCCACGGCCCGCGCAGCGAAATCTTGACCCATCCCGCGACGGCGCTGGTGGCGCTTTGCGATCAGCTCGCCTATCGGATCAATACGCCTGGTTTCGGCGCCGCGCTGCCGCTGCTCACGGCCCTCGCCCGCGATACCCTGCGCGTGAAGCCGGACGCCTTTGGGGCCTTTGTCGAGCGCGCAACCTCATTGCGCGGCCAAGTCCAGATCTGAGCTTCGAAGCGCCGATCCATCTCCCACGATTGCGCGGGTGCAACTGAAGGTCCGAGGCGCTAACTTCTAGCTGCCCCCGTCCGCTTCGCACCGAAATCCAGATCCATGACGCCGTTCCGTCGATCCGACGACCTCGCCCAGCGCCAGAACGTCGCCAATGCCGAGTTCGGTAGCAGCGAGGGTAGCCTGTTCTCGCCGGAGGATGTCAAGCGCCTGATGCGGGTCGAGTTCGAGCGCGCGCAACGCTACAAGTATCCGCTGGCCTGTTTCCTGATCGCCGTCGACCGGCTCGATCGCCTGCACGACCTGTACGGCGTCGAGTGCAAGGACACGATCCTGCGCTCGCTGGGCGAGCTTACGCGCTCCGAGACGCGCGCCAGCGACATGCTCGGTGTCATGCTGGATGATCGCCTGCTGGTCATGATTCCCCATACGCCGCCGGCCGGCGCCCGAGCCCTGGCCAAGCGGCTCCTCGACGCGGCGCGCAAGCTCAAGTTCGAGTCCGATGGTCGCGGCGTGCGCATCTCCATCGCGATCGGCGGTTCCCACAATCAGACGGCCCGTCCGATACCGGCACTCTTCTACGAGACCTTGCTCTCGGTCGCCGAGAGCGGACTCGACGTGGCCATGCAAGGCGGCGGCGACCGCTACGTCCACACCGAACTCTACGACTGGTTCCAGCGGCGCGCCGAACGCGATCTGCCCAAGGGCGTGTCCACGCCCTCGCCGAGTCCGGGCACGTTGTTCGGACAGGATCAAAGTTCGCCAGCGCAGCAGCCCTACGTCGAGGGCCTGCGCATTTTTGCCAACGGGATTCGGGGAGCGATTCCGTCCGCACCGGCAGTCCCCGTGTCGCCGCCCGTGCTCAGCGGCGAACGCGAGTCGGAGTACCAGCGCACGATCGAGAATCTGGAACGCCGCATCGCCAAGCTGAACGACATGCTCGGCAAGACCGAGTCCGATCTGGCGCGCCTGGCTTCGGTGCAAGGCGTCGATACTGGTTTGGCCTCGAAGTACAAGGGCGTCCAAGGCCTCTCGCCGTTCGACGAAGCTCAGTCCTTGAAAAAGGAACTGATGCAGAAGATCTTCCAAGCGAATCTCGAGTTGAAGAACGCCGTTTCCAAGCAGGCGCCGGGAAATTGAGAGCACCGCTCTCGAGTTCGTCGCCCGCTGTTTGATCCACTTTTCCAATCGCTCCAACGAATTCAGGCAAGCAACCATGACTCAAAAGGACACAGCACCCGAGGCGCCGAAGAAGGACAAGGGCGTCCTCTATCTCGGAATCGACCTGGGCACCTCGCGCACTTCGGTGTGTGCCTCCAACGGCGTTCGCGAGACGATCGCCTCGTACGTGGGGTATCCCAAGGACGTGGTCGCCAAGAAACTGCTCAAAAAGGACGTGCTCTTCGGCCAGGAGGCGTTGGAGAAACGGCTCTCGCTCGACCTGTACCGCCCGCTGGGTGAAGGCGTGATCAAGCAGGACGCCAAAGACGACAAAGCCAGCGCCGCAAATATGCGCGCGGCCCAGGACTTGATCCGCGAAATCATTGCCCGGGCCCAGCCGCGTTCGGACGAACTGATCTACGCCGTGATCGGCGCGCCGGCGCAGGCTTCGATCCACAACAAGAAGGCGATTCTCGACGCGGCGCGCGCCGCGGTCGACAGCGTGATGCTTTGCTCAGAGCCCTTCTCGGTCGCCTACGGTCTGGACTGGCTCGAGGACGTGCTCGTGATCGACATCGGAGCCGGCACCACCGACCTTTGCCGCATGCGCGGCACGATGCCCGAGGAAGCGGACCAGTTGACGAACACGTTTGCGGGCGACTTCGTGGACAAGACCCTGTTCGACCTGATGAAGAAGTCCTGCCCCGGCGCGAGCTTCACCATCGAGATGGTGAAGGCGATCAAGGAGAAGCACGCCGACGTCTCCGACGAAATGGGGAAGGTCATCGCGCAGCTTCCGGTCAACGGCAAGCCGACTCCCTTCGATGTGACCGCCGAGGTGCGCAACGCTTGCCGTTCGATCGTGCCGCCGATGGTCGAAGGACTCGGCCAACTCGTGGCGAGCTTCCACCCGGAGTTCCAGGAGAAGTTGAAGAACCGCGTGCTGCTCGCCGGCGGTGGTTCGATGATCAAAAACCTCGACCGCGCCATCGAAGAGGAGATGCACAAGCGCCTCGGCGGGGGACGAGTGGTCAAGATCGAAGAGCCGCTCTACGGCGGCGCGAACGGTGCGTTGAAGATCGCGCACGACATGCCCGAGGAATACTGGGAGAAGCTGAAGTAGCGTTTGCACACAGATGCTTCGCAGTGCGCGAAGTGCAGTAGGCAGAAAGCGGCCGCGGCGTCC
>JAYUOR010000746.1:0-6493 GCA_043760765.1 Planctomycetota bacterium
GCGCGCGCACGACGTTCCGTTCCTGGTCGAAGACGGCCAGGTCTTCTTCCGCCTGCGCTACTATCGATGCTCGGAAATTCCAGAGAAAATGTACGCGGAGGGTCGCGACGGAGGATCCTATCGTGACCAGGATCTGACCCTGGCGCGGGCTTTCAAACCTTGGCAAACAGCCGCTCACTGAAGCGCGAGCAGCAGTACGAACCATGAGCCAGACTGCGGGCCGAATCCTCACCCTGATCGCGGGCGTTGCGCTGGGAGCGCTCGGCTCGGGCGTGTTGTTTCAGGTACTCGAACGGCCGGTCCGTTCCGTCGACGCAGCGGGCCCCATGGCGCCGACGCCCGAGCCCGCGGCCAGTCCCCGCGCACTTCCTTCGCCACGACTGCACGAAGGCGCGTCCATTCACGGCGCCGAGGAGTCCTCGACGCGCAGCCGCGCCGTGATCGTCGGCCAAGAAGAGGATGCGCGTGCCGGCGAATTGCTCGCGGCGCTGAACGCGGCCTATGCGCGCGGTGAAATTTCCGACGACGAATTGGTCGGACTGCTTTTCAGTTCGATGCTGGAGCACGGGAACGCCGAGGGGGCCCTGGATCTCGTGACGCGCTTCCGACCCCAGGACGTGAGCATGCTGGTGCAGGTCGCCGGCGCGTTCTCGCAGCTGGGCAAAGTCGATCGCGCGCGCGAAATCATCGAGCGCGCCATGGCGCTCTCCCCGAACGACCAATGGGTCCTCGAGCAGTACGCCAATCTCGACGCCAACGGCGCGCTGCCATATTTCCTCGCGCGCTTGAATCGACAGGAGCCGCCCGGCGATTCGAATTTGCGCCTGCAGATTGCGCAGCTATACGCCAACTCCGGACACACCGCCGAAGCGCTTGCGCAGATCGACGCGCTGCTGATCGCGAATCCGCGCGACGCCGAGGCGCTGCAACTGCTTTCGCGTGTGGATCCCGCGGCCGCAGAGCGCGCCGTGCGCGAACTCATCGCCAGCGGCGATCCAAGCAACGATTGGTCCGGCTATCTGCTGCAGATGGTCCTCGAGCAGGGCCGCGCCGAGGACGCCGTCGCCTTGCTCGAAGGCCGCCGCGCGCTCGGCGTGGCCCCGCAGGCGAGCGACTACGGTTCAGTCGCGCTGCTGTACCTGGAGCAGGGCAAGACCGACTACGCCGTGAAGCTTTGGACGAGCGCGCTTGAGGCGGAGCAGGGCGATCCCGACAGTTGGACGAGTTCACTGCAGGAATACGCGCCGGAGAAATTGCTGTCCCTGCTCGAAGCGCGCACGGCCCAGGGAGCCAACGACGAATTCTGGGGCGCGCTCGGTGACTCCTACTGGCGCGCGGGCAGGCGCTCCGAAGCGCTGAACGCCTGGCGCGAGGCGTCGCGGCTGGATCCCGAGGACGGCGAATGGACCACGAAACTCACGGCCGTCGCGGCCGGACTCGATCCACTCTGAGACGGGCTGCTAGAACGAGCCGTGGCGGGCGCGCTGACGCTTGTTGACCTTGCGACCACCCTTGGTGCGTTGGCGGGTGCGGTAGCCGGTCTTCTTGGCGTGCTTGGCGCTGCTGGAACGAGTGTTGATCTTCATGGCGGTCTCTGGCGTCTGGGGAGCGAAGGAGTGTAGTGAGTCGCGCCGGGAACGCCAGCACTAACCGCCGGACAGCGAGCGGCCGACCCGCGGGGCGACCATCTCCGCGGGACGGATGGCCTTGTCGAAGGCCGCGGGCGACATCAAACCCAGCGCGATCACCGCTTCCTTGAGCGTCGTCCCGTCGTGGTAGGCCTTCTTCGCCGCCTTGGCCGCGTTGTCGTAGCCGATCGAAGGATTGAGCGCCGTGACCAGCATCAGCGACTTGTTCATCAATTCGCCGACACGCGCCTCGTTGAGTTCGAGACCGTCTATGCAGCGTTCGCGGAACGAATCGCAGGCGTCTGAAAGCAGCCGGATCGACTCGAGCACGTTGTGGATCATCACGGGCTTGAACACGTTGAGCTCGAAGTTGCCCTGCGAGCCGGCGACCGCGACCGCGACGTCGTTGCCCATGACCTGCACGCAGACCATGGTCATGGCCTCGCACTGCGTCGGATTCACCTTGCCGGGCATGATCGAGGAGCCCGGTTCGTTTTCTGGGAGCCGCAGTTCGCCGAGTCCGCAGCGCGGACCCGAACCAAGCCAGCGCACGTCGTTGGCGATCTTCATCAGCGCCACGGCGCTGACGCGCAGCGTGCCGTGCAGAAAAACCAAGGCGTCGTGGGCCGCGAGACCGGAGAACTTGTTCGGTGCGCTCTTGAACGGCAGACCACTCTCCGCGGCGACCTTGGCCGCAGCGAGTCTCGCGTACTTCGGATGCGTGTTGAGTCCGGTGCCGACGGCCGTGCCGCCGAGCGCGAGCTCGTACAGAGCAGGCAGGGTGGAGCGAATTGCGCGCGAAGCATCGCGCAACTGTTGCACGTAGCCGGAAAATTCCTGGCCCACGGTCAGGGGCGTCGCGTCCTGCAAGTGCGTGCGGCCGATCTTGACCACCTTCTTCCAGAGCTTGCTCTTGCGCTCGAGCGCCAGCGCAAGCGCTTCGAGCGCCGGCAACAATCGCTGCACGGTCTGCTCAGCCGCGGCGACGTGCATCACCGTCGGGAACGTGTCGTTCGAAGACTGCGAACGATTGACGTGATCGTTGGGATGGATCGGAGACTTCGATCCCAGTTCGCCGCCTAGCATCTGGATCGCGCGATTCGAGATCACCTCGTTCGCGTTCATGTTCGTCTGCGTGCCCGAGCCCGTCTGCCAGACCACCAGTGGAAAATGCGCGTCCCACTTGCCCTCGATCACTTCGTCGGCGGCGTCGAGCAGCGCCTTGTGCTGCTTCTTGGAGAGCTTGTCGAGTTCGCCCAGTTCGATGTTGGCCAGCGCAGCCGCTTTCTTGACCAGCCCCAGCGCGCGAATCAACGGCCGCGGAAACGTGTGACCTCCGATCTTGAAGTTCTCGCGGCTGCGCTGGGTCTGCGCGCCCCACAGGGCGTCGGACGGAACCTGGATCGGGCCGAAGGAGTCGCTCTCGGTGCGGGTGCTCATCGTCGTGGAAAAATCAGAGCAGGGCCAGGTTGCGCAACAGGTCAAGGTCCTTCTGGATCGCGCCGGCGGTCTTGTTCATCAGTATGCGCGACTGCGTGTCGAGCGGGATCTCGACGATCTTCTCGACACCTGACTTGCCGAGGATCGCGGGCACGCCCATGTAGATGCCTTCGAAGCCGTACTGGCCGTTCATGAAACAGGCGCAGGGCAACATGCGCCGCTCGTCGTTCAGGATCGACTTGGCCATCGCGACCGAGGCGGCGGCGGGCGCGTAGAACGCGCTGCCGGTCTTGAGCAGGTTGACGATCTCCGCGCCGCCGTTGCGTGTTCGATCGGCCATCGCGTCGATCTTCGCCTTGTCGACGAGGTGCGGCAGCGTGACGCCGTTGACCGTGCAAAACTGGATCATCGGCACCATCGAGTCGCCGTGGGCGCCGAGCACCATCGCGTCGACGTCCGCCACGTTGGCGCCCGTGGCTTCGGCGATGAACCAGGAAAAGCGCGCCGAGTCGAGCACACCGGCCATGCCGATGACCTGCTTGGCCGAAAAGCCCGTCTTCGCGCGCATGAGATGCACCATTGTGTCCAACGGATTCGTGACCACGATCACGAAGGACTCCGGCGACCCGTCGCGCACGTAGCCTGCGACCTGGTTGATGATCTTGCCGTTGACCTCGAGCAGGTCGGAGCGGCTCATGCCAGGCTTGCGCGGCAGGCCGGCGGTCACGATGAACAAGTCCGACCCATAGGTCGCCTTGGGATCGGCGCTGCCGACGATGCGCGTGCCGATACCCTCGATGGCCGCCATCTGATTCAGGTCGAGGGCGATGCCCTTCGCGCGACCCTCGTTGACATCGATGACGATGACTTCGCCGGCGAGGTTTTTCTGGGCACACAATTGGGCCGCCGTCATGCCGACGTAGCCGGCACCGACGACCGTGATTTTGCGTTGAGCAATGGAAGACATGGGGCGCAGACGTTACTCGCCCGGGCGCGAGCTTGGAAGCCTAGGCCGGCAGGTCCCCTGCCGCGGGACGCGCGAGCAGAGCCCTGACTTCGCTTCAGCGCCGGATGCGCAGGCGCAGGGCGATCCGGCGGCCTTCCTGCTCGATCGAGTCCTGCAGCAGGTCGGCGCCGGCCGGATCCGAATAGCGCACGTCGAAGTGGTTGTAGCAGCCTAGCTCGAGGTCCACTCCGGCGCGAAAGTTGGGCGCGCGCAGCGAGAGATTCGTGAGCACGTGACCGCCGACCTGTCCGCTCGAAAGCGTATTGCGCGGGCCGACGGCGAGCCCCTCCAACATGCCCAAGCACGCGCCATCGAAGAGTTCTCCCTCCAGCCGCGCCTGGGTCACGCGCCTAGGTGAATTGACCGGCCGGTCGCCGCTGGTCTTGTCCTAGACGTCCTGAAAGGCCTGCCTCAGTGTGACGCGCAGACCTTGACTAAGCGCCAGCGCGCCTTCGAGTTCCACGCCGTTGGCATTCACTTGGTCGATGTAGTTGAACATCAACATGCCGCTGTTGGTGTCGACACGCTGCGAAATCAGCTCGCGCACTTCATAGCGGTAGTCGAGATCAAGACGCGCTCGAGGCTGTCGAGATCGAGCACCGCTTCGCGTGCGACCGCAGCATTGTTCTAGATGCTTTCGTTGAGGCGATGGCCGTCGACGAGCATCCGCCGCCGCGAGTTGAAATCGCCGGGCACGGAAAAACCGCGCACGCCGGTGTGCGGGCACGTGCGGTCGCCCGTCGAGTAAACACCGCACAAGGACGCGAGTACCTCGTCGAGCGTTCCGTATTGCCGCGCGCGGAATTCCTCGCCCGTGATGATCGAAACCGAAGAGAACGCCTCGAGCGTGCTCTGTTCGCGCTTCGACGCGCCATGGACTTGGCGCACCTCGATCGGCATCAGTTGCTCAAGATCGAGTTGCGAGAGGTCCGGCGCCGAACTGGAAGCCGCCGGGTTCTGCTGCGCCAGGCCCGCAGGCCATGGCAACGCAAACCCCAGCGCGAGCGCGAGGGAGCGAGCAGCGAGGATCGGAGGCGTACACACAAGGTGGAGCAGTCCGCAGCAGCCGCTGTGACGCCTGCATCGGCCAAGTAGAGTTTGCCCCAAGGCCGCACCCAGCCGCGCTCTCGCGCCCGGTCAGTTCCGGGATCCTCCCGGCCCGATCCGCCCGCCAATGCCCTCGACTACTGCGCCGCGCCCTCGTCCTGCGCCTTCTTCCACCAGTCCTGCCAGGCCTTGACCCGCTTGGCGCGTTCGACCGGATCCGAGTGTGCATCGAAGGGCAGACTCTTTTTCGAGACGCTGCACAAGGCAAGATACGCGGCCTCGCGCACCGTGGCGTCCTGATCGCCCAGGGCCTCGATCAGTGCGCCGCTGGCCTTGGGAGAACCGAGATCGCCCAGCACGCGCGCAGCCGCCATGCGCACGAAGATGTCGATATCCTTCAGGCGCGGCAGGATGTACTCGGCGACGGCTGGATCGCGCGTTTCGCCGAGGCCTTGCACGGCAACCCAGCGATCACCGCTGTTCGCACTTTCCAGTTGCTGCACGAGGCCCATCCAGGGTGGCGTTCCAACCGGTGTCACGGGCGACGGGCGCGCCACGCCTTCAGCCGGCGCGGGGCGCTTCTCCAATTCCCGCTTCAATTCAACCAGCGCGACCTCGATCGCAGCAGCGCGGGTTTCGAGCACGACGAGCTTCTGCGCGCCCGAGTTCAACTCCTCATCGTGGCGCTGCAAACTCGGCGCGACACCCTGCAAATTCGCGATCGACGCGTTCAGCTCCGCCAGCGAACTTTGCGACAACTTGTACCTGCCCTGGATTTCATTGAAGCGGATCTCGAGTGCTTTCCGGTCGTCCTCCGCACGGCTATAGAGGCGGCCTTGCAGCGCAAGTAGTTCCGCTTTCAATTCAGTGGAGTGTGCCAAGGCGCGCTTGTCCGCAGCGCCCTGCTCCTGCTGAATCGAGTCCAACCGTTTCCCCAGATCAGTGCCGACCCGCTGCGAGCCTTCCACGAGCCAATAGAAGGCGCATGCAGTCAGCGCGATGGAAAACAAACCGAGGGCGACCCCGGAGCCGGAGCGCTGTCCGGGCTGGGCGCCCGCATGCGAATGAGTGGGAGTCGGTTGGCCCGGCATCAAGCCCGCAGCCTGCGCGACAGCAGAAACAGGCACGGGCGTCAGCGTCGCCTGCGCTGCTACAGACGGGCTCGCAGGCTGCGACATCAATCCCCCGAACGGATTTGCATCCGAGGCTTCCTCGCGCTGGGTCATCAATTGGTCGCACTTGAGGCAGACGACGCGCCCCTTGCGCATGAAAGCCCGTCCGGCGTCCAGCTCGGACTGCGGCACCGATTCGTTGCACAGATCGCAGAAGAGGATCTTCATGGTTTTCCTGAGGGGGCGCGCCAGAGCGGGAA
>JAYUOR010000747.1:0-2568 GCA_043760765.1 Planctomycetota bacterium
CTGCAGTCGCTGAACAACTTCCTATTTTCAGACCTTCCTCTACCTCAACAGCGAAAGTTCGGAACGAAGGCACTTCGGATGGTTGTACTGGATGAGAGCACGACCGCAGAGGTTCGGCAGGAAGTGTTCGACCGCGTGAACACCAGCGGCGTCAGGGCTCGGGCTAGCGAAGTACGTAGGGGTACCTTCAAGGGACCGTTCATGGACTTTATCCGCGAGCTTGCGAACGAGCCGCGATTCACGAAGGTTTGCCCCGTCACTCAGAAGATGCGCAAGCGACGGGAGCACGAAGAACTCGTGCTGCGATTTTTTGCCTATTCCGACAAGTACAGGAGCTTCCGTCACGACGTGGACTCATTCCTTGACGGATATGCGAAGGCACACCGCGTCCAGTTCGATCGTGCTCTGCTGCGAGCTGAGTTCGAAGGGACGATGAACTTCGTGAGCAGGTATCTGCCTAACGGATTCGCAAAGGGCCCGAAGGCTCAAACTACTCCGCGCGTTCGCTTCGAGGCGATTGCGGTCGGCGTGAACCTGGCCCTTCGAGTGAGGCCGGGCTTGTCACCCTCAGAGAAGGAAGTCCGCGGATGGCTTGAATCAAAGGAATTCGACATTCAGACGACAACGCATGCCAGTAACTCAGGCCCGCGCTTGCGTGGACGGGTGGAGTTTGTTCGTGATCGCCTCCTCGGTGTCGAGGACTGAAGATGGACCTCGTCATCAAGGACTTCGAGGAACGCGCCAAGGACATCCAGAGTTACCTACGGATGCTCGAACGGATGGAGTCTCCGGGCGCCTCTGTTCGGAGGCTCGCCGGGTCTCGACAGTCTTCAGTTGCGGTCAAGGAAAACTGGCGCGTCATCGGCAAGGCCGCTGCGTATCTCCTGATCTACAACCTCGTCGAGTCGGCCGTCCGCTCGGGGTTCGAGAGATTGTATCGAATCGTAGAGACCGAACAGTGCACGTGCCAAGACCTGAGCAAGTCGATCCGGGCAGTGTGGCTCGATCAGAGGCACCGTGCGGTTCGACACGAAACGGCATCAGCGGTGAACTACCGGGACGCTGCATCGAGGCTGGTAGACGAGGTGATTGAAAGCAGAATCATCCGTCTCAGTGCAGAGGAATTGCCCGGTGCGGGTAGTCTGGATGCCGCCCGGATTAGGGACGTGTGCAGCAGGCACGAATTGGTTCTGCGGACACACCGCAACGCAAGAGGTGGTGAGACGCTCGTCAAGGTCAAGGGGCAGCGGAATGCCCTAGCACATGGGGACAAGTCCTTCGCCGAGTGTGGCCGAGAGGTAACCCTCGAAGAACTAAGAAAGACGGCCAAGGAGACCGAACTCTACGTTCGAGGGTTCCTTCGCAGCCTGAAACGGTTCATTCAGAGGAAGGAATATTTGGATACCTCTGCCGCTCCGTAACCAACGGCATGGGAAACGTGATGCGAGTTCCTTCCAGTGGATCTGCTCCGCGTGCTTCGAGTCCATCGGTTTCTACGAGGATGCGCCTGACGAAGCGACGGGATACTTCCGAAGAGCTGCGCGTTCGACGCGCCGTTCACGCACTCGGCTTGCGGTATTCGATCGACGCGCCGCTCCTTCCTGGGCTTCGACGTCGAGCCGACATCGTCTTCCGTCGCTACCAGATTGCGGTTTTCGTCGACGGTTGCTTTTGGCACGGATGTCCCGAACACAAGACCCAGCCCAAGACGAACGCTGCATGGTGGCGAGCGAAGCTGAAAACCAACGTTTGCAGGGACCGTGACACGGACTGCCGACTACGGGCGGCTGGCTGGCTGGTCATTCGCGTGTGGGCTCATCAGGATCCCGACAAGGCAGCCGACCGGATCTACAGATCGGTCGCGAAGCGACGCCTTCGAGGTTCACCCGACCACAGCAAGTAGCCCGCGCTACCAGTGTGCTGACCATTGGCCTTGGGAGTTCCTCTTGAGTATCGTGCAAGCACAACGAGCACCTCTGCGTCGAACTTCGCGCAGCCCGATGTCCACCACTATCCAACCGAAGCCCGGACGGGCGGCCAGAACGCATCACGCGCCCTCGGGACTTCTTGCTAGTGCTCGCGTTGCCTCGCTGTTCAGTGGGATCGGCGGAATCGAGTTGGGCCTGCACCGGGCTGGCTTCGCGCCCGAGGGGCTGCAGCTCGCATGCGAAATCGACGCGGGAGCTCGGGCCATCCTCGCGAGGCGTTTCGGCCTCGATCGCGAACTCCAGCCCGATGTTCGCAGATTGCGCGACCTCGCGGGCGCCGACCTGGTCACCGCTGGCTTTCCCTGCCAGGACCTTAGCCAGGCCGGGATGACGGTCGGCATCGATGGCGAGAAGAGTGGGCTCGTCAGCGAAGTCTTCCGCCTCCTGGCGGCATCGAAGCGCCGTGGGAAGGCGCCGCGCGGGGTTCTCTTCGAGAACGTGCCGTTCATGCTCCGCCTGCAATCGGGGCGCGCGATGGAGCGCGTGGTGGAAGGCTTCGAGAAACTGGGCTATCGCTGGTGGGCGTACCGGGTCCTGAACGCGATCCATTTCGGACTTCCGCAGCGCCGTCGCCGAGTAT
>JAYUOR010000748.1:0-6472 GCA_043760765.1 Planctomycetota bacterium
CTGCAGGATCTTGCCGGCGGCCTGGACGTGACGTTTCGCCAGCGCGTCGTAGTCGAGCTTCTTCGCCAGGTCCTCCATGGCCAAGAGTCCGCGCAGATCCTCGCGGGCGGGCACGAGGTTTCCGAGCCAGTCCTCGCCGTCGAGCGCGAGCTTCTTCGGCAGTGACTTCGCCAGGGCCAAAACCTGCTCGCGAGCGTGATCCTCGACCTGATCGGCGAGCTTCTTCGCCTTCGAGCGCTGCTGCCCGGTCGCCGGGAGCAATTCGCGCTTGGTTCCCTGCTCGAATCGGCGCAGGACTTCGCGCGCGCCGCTGAAAGGCACGGCCGTCGGATAGCCTTCCTGCGGCGAAAGCTTGGGCGTCAGCAGGCGCACGGCCAGTTCAAGCGCGCGCGCCGGATCCTGCGTGGTCATCGCCTCGCACCAGTCGAGTTCCTCGCTCGCGCGCACGTCGTTGGGCCAGTGGTTGTAGTAGGCGATGCGGCGCAGGTGCACAAGGTCGAGGCCGATCTTCCAGGCTTCGTCGCGCGCGCCGACGCTCTGGCCGAAGGGCACGACCGGATCATGCGTTCCGTGCAGAAAACTGATCGCGACGTCAGACAGGCCCTTGTCGAACTTCGTCTGGGTCCAGACACCGGAGGCATGGGCGACCACTCCCGCCACGTCCTTGGGCCGCAGGCCGGCGTAGTAGGTCGCGAAGAACGAGCCCTGACTGTGGCCATAGAGGAACACGCGATCGACGGCGAAGCCCGCGCGCCATTCCTCAAGGCAATCGTGGATCGCCTCGACGTCCTTTGCGGAATCCATGAACAGGCGCGTTTCGCCATTGGGAGTGGGCCCGTCGACTGAGATCACCACGTCTTCGGGGCGAAAGCGGCCCGGCGCGTTGTTCGCCGGTCCCCAGCGATAGTCGAGCCCGGTTCCATGCAGGATCAGGGTCAGATTGCGCTTCTTCGCCGGGTCATATCCCTTCGGCAGCCACCAGATGAAGCGCAGGCCGTTCTTGGTCGTCGATTGGTACGCGCTCAGCGCTTCCGCTTTGGCGTCGGGCGCGCGCTGCGGCACGTCGAGCCTAGTCGCGGGCAAGGCCAGGGAAAGGATCGTGAACAGTAGGGTTGCCAGCATAGTTCCAGCCTCCTGCGCGGGCCGCGCTGCATTCCATGTTCGCCGCGCCAAGACTCCTTGCAAGAACCTGGTCCGAATCAGCCGGCCAGGCCGCGGACCAGACTCCACCAGGCCGTCAATGTCCAGTCCAGGGCGCGCAGCACCGTGTTGCGCAGCCCCGCGGACTTTAGGCTCGGCGTGATCGTCAGCGGGCCGCCGACCAGCAGGTCGCGGTCGGGCAACAGGCGCGCACGCTGGATTTCGCCGCGTTGTCGCAGCGTGCGCGGCAGCGCGAGGAAAAGGGCCCAGCGGCCTCGAATGTGGGCCCAGACACTGCCGTTGGTCAGTGTGAAGCAGAACCAGACGAACTCGTAGACCGCCAGGCCCGGCAGGGCGACGAACAGAGTGCGCCAGGAGTAGTTCTTGAGCAGCACGAACCAGCGGTTGCGCGCGTGGAAGAAGGCGCGTTGATCGGGATAGTTCGGACCACTGCGAAAACTGATTCCCGGTGTGCCGCCGCGGTGATGCACGATCGCGTTCTCCACTGACAGCAACGAGTGGCCGCGCATGCGCAACCGCAGCGAAAGATCGAGGTCCTCGAAAAGAATGAAAAACGCCGGGTCGAAGCCGCCCACGGCCAGGATCAGTTCGCGCTGCAACAAGAGCGCCACCGAAACCACGCCGTCGGCGGCGATCGTGTTCTCACCCTGCGCCTGGGCCAGCGGAACGAAGAAGTTGCGCAGCGAAAACAGTCCGACGTAGTGCAGCGCGCCGCCGTCGTAGTGCACGCGCGACGGTTCGCCGGCGAAGACGCTGCGCGGCTGCAGGATCGCCGCGTCCGGATGGAGCTCTGCCGCGCGCACCATCTGTTCCAAGGTCTCGGGCAGCAGCACAGCATCGTTGTCCAGCAGCAGAACCCAGCGATTGCGGGCCGTCGACAGACCCAGGTTGCGCGCCGGACACGGGCCGTGATTGGCCGGCAGCCGAATCACGCGCGCGGAAGGCTGGCGCTCTCTCGCCAGGCGCTCGCTGCCGTCGCTCGAGGCATTGTCGACGATCAGGACTTCATCGGCGGCGAGCGTCTGCGCGAAAACGGCGTCGAGACAATGCGGCAGGTGTTCCGCGCCGTTGTAGTTGACGACGACGACCGAGACCGGGCCCAACGCAGCCGGCGGCCCCGTGCTCTCCATCGCTTTCACTTCGGCGCTCAAGCTCGTGGTCCTCAGTCGAGCGGCAGCTCGAAATCAGCGGCCCTGCAGGGTTGGCGATGCGCCAGGCAATACGGGATGTTGGCGAGCACCGAGAGCGAAGCCTTGGCGAGCACCCAGGTCGCTCCAGGTGTCTCGCGCAGCGAACGCCCGATCCCGATCGTGCCGGTGGCGTCGCTGACTTCGCCGGCGTGTTCCTTGGCCTTTCCGCGCAGGATCACGCGCGTCAGTACCAGCCACGGCAGTCGCACGAGTTGACCCGCGGGCGCGTACTTGAACATGGTCAACCAGGCGTTGCGCGCGTGATAGTACAGGCTGCGCTTGCCCATCTTGATCCCAAAGGGCGTCTTGTGGAACGCGCGCACGCTGGGGTATTGCAGCACGCGGTAGCCCAGGTTCAAAAGCCGACAGGTCAGGTCGCGTTCGTTGCCGTAGATGTACAGGCGTTCGTCGTAACCGCCGGCGGCGCGCAGCGCGTCGGCGCGCGCCAGGCTCGCGCAACCGCGGAAAGTCGACATGTAGCGCTCGCGAGCGAGCCGCGGAGAATTGAGATAACTCTCCGGCATGTTGGGCTCGACGACTTCAGTCGAGACGATCGCGGTACTCGCGGGCTCGCGGCCCAGTCGCTCGACGGTGCGCGCGAGCCACTCGGGCGGCAGCACCACGTCGTCGTCGAGAATCGCGACGAGCGGCGTCGTCGCCGTCGCGAAACCGATGTTGAACGTCTCGCAGGCACCGTACTTCGAATGCGGCATCACCACTAGGCGCACTTCGGGATAGTTCGCGCGCAAGACCACGGCTGTGTCATCGCCCGACGCGTTGTCGACCACAACGATGGCCGCGAAGGGCCGCGTCTGCGCGCGCAGCCCGTCGAGGTTCTCGCACAGATCCTGGCACTTGTTCCAGGTCGTGATCACGGCCGTCGCGGCGAACGGATCCGGCGCCGTCGACGCGCCCAAGACCGAGGCTTGCCCAGGCGCCGGCATGAGCGAGCGCGCGCGGCGCGCGTACTCGAGCGCAGCAACGCCCACGACCTCGACGAAGCCCTCGATCGCCTGCACGCGCGGGTCGGCGACGTTGATCGTGCGCGCGAGTTCCATGGCAGCCGACTTGTCCGCGAGCGCGCTGCCGCCTTGGCTCGCGAATTCGAGCAGCGCGGCGCGCTTGTCATTCGCAGCTGCGGACACATCGAACAAGACCGTCGCCACAACCGGCGTGTTGACGCCGTACAAGAGCGCGCGCTGGGTCGGGCACCGCGCCAGCGCCGCGGCCGCAGCCGTGGCGAGCGCGAGATGATCGGCATGCAATTCGAACGGCGATGGCGCGAGCACGCAGTCCGGCGCGAAGGCTTCGATCTCGCGTTGCACGCGCTCGGTAAGGCCCCATTGCTCGCCCAGCCGACCGTCGGGCAAGTCGGCGAAGACGAAGTCGCGCACACCCAGCCGTTCGCCCGCGCGGCGCGATTCGTCAGCGCGCGACTGCGCGTGTCCGATGCGCTCCTCGCCGCTGTAGCCGGCCGCTCCGTCACTAGCGATCAAGACGCGGACCTGCGCGCCGGCTCGCGCGGCAAGCGCGATCAGGCCGCCACAACCGAGCACCTCGTCGTCGGGGTGCGCGGCCAGCACGAGCACTCGGCCAGCCAGCGATTTCGGATCGCGCAATTCGGGAAAGGCGCTCACGCCGGCCGGCTCCACAGCACGCTGGTGTACAGATCTTCGTGGGCGCGAACACTGTCCTCGACCGTCGGAATGTGGCGCGAGCGCAATCGCGCGCGGATCTGGCGCAACGGAGTCGGATCCTGGGCGAGTTCCGTTAGCGCGCGCGCCCAGCACTCGGGATCCTCCGCGGGCAAACAAAGTTCGCCCGCTTCGAGCCGTTCGCGAAAGCCGCCGCGGTCGGAAGTCCAAGCAGGCAGGCCCAGGGCGTGGGCTTCGTCGAGCACCAGCCCGTAGCTCTCGTGCATGCGCGAAGGGAAGAGCGCCAGATCGGATTGCGCGGCGAGCCTTGCGAGCGAGGCGCCGTCGTACTGTCCGACGATTCGCACGCTGGCAGCAGCGCGCAGATGTTCTACCTGCGCCGTGAGCCCGGGTGTGAGCGCGCGGCCCGCCAACGTCAGCGTCGCGGTTCCCGCCGGCAGTCGTGCGATGGTTTTCACGAGATCGAGTGTGCCCTTTTCGGCGCACAGATTGCCGAAGTGCAGCAGGCGAAGAAAGCCCGCGGGCACGCTTGGACCGGCCGCGACGCGCTGCAGGGCGCGCGTGAGTCCGGGCGCAATCACGCTCTTGCGCGCGGGATCGAGCGCGATCAAGCCGGCGATCAGCTGTGCGTGCGATTCGCTGGGTGCAATCCAGCGCGCGGCTGCGCCGATCTCAGCCTCGAACGCTCGCGCCCGCCGCTCGAGACGCACATCGAGTTCCGCGGGCGTGGCCGATCCCGCTTCGGGCGCGATGCAACGCGCGCAGTTCGCGAACTCGCCGCGCGGCGGGCAAGCCAGGCCTAGCGGCGACGCGCGAAAAAAACGCGGGCAGCTGGCGAAGGCGTCGTGCAGCGTGACGACCACGGGCCGTGTGGGCGCGAGCCTGCGCACCAGCCGTTGCGAAAGCGTGGCCCAATGGTGCAAATGCACGAGGTCACAGCCCGCGAGCGCGTCCTCGATCAAAGCTTCGACCCGCGGTCGCTCGAGTTCGAGGTCGAATACTTCCGCCGGCGCCAGGGGCAGGCGCAATATATCCAGCCCGTCGACCTGTTCGCGAATCAGCTCGCGCTCGCGCAGCGGCAGATCCGTGCCGGCCACGATCACGACTTCATGGCCGCGCGCGAACAGTCCGCGCGCCAGGGCGCGCACGAGATGTTCGCTCCCGCCTTCGAATTCGGGCGCATAGCGCCCGGCGATCAATCCGAGCTTCAACCAGGCCCCTTGGGGAAGCGCAAGAATCCCTCGCTGCGGCTAATGTGGTCGGGAAACAACGCGCCGCGCGAACGCGCGCGCTCCTCAGCCTGCAGCAGAAGATGGGTGCTGCCGTGCTGACTCTCGTATTCGCGCAGTGCGGCCGTCTTCGCCTCCCAGACGTCGCTGATCTCGATGACTCGGTCCGCGCGCAGTGGGGTCCAGACCTCGTAGCCCCAGATCTCGGCGCGGGTACCCGACAGTTGTGCGGCGCGGAATAGCACACGGGCAAGCGTGCGATGGTCGACGTGCGACTCGCCGGGCCACGGCCCGTAGATGACGTCGGGCGCCCACGCGTCGATGCGCTCGGCCATCTGGCGCACGCCGGCATCGAATTCCGCGCGCGAAGGCACGTGCCCTTCGGGGTGGTCGAGGAATTGATAGGGCTGCAGCCCGAGAATGAGTCCGGCGCGCTCCGCCTCCTTGCGGCGCGTGTCGCGCGGCCACTTCCTCGCCAGCCCGCGCAAACCGTCGAAAGCGATCACAACATGCACTGCGTCGCCCTGCGCGGCATGCATCATGATCGTGCCGCCACAGCCGAGGACTTCGTCGTCGGGATGGGGCGCGCAGACGAGCACGCGTTCGCGCGGCGGCACACGCATGACTTCGACGTTTTTTTTCCACAGGTTCATAGGGGGAGCTTTGATTCGCTGCGCAGTTCGCCGGGCGAGAGAGGCTCGCTGCGCGCGAGCGACAGTTTGTCGAACGACCAGGCGCCGGCGATACGTGCGCTCACTGGATCCACGGCCCGGACGAAATAGCGGCCGCGATAAAACCACTCGAAGGCGCTCTCGTCCACGCGCCACTGCGATCCTTGGACGATCGCGCCGGCAGCCAATGGAAAGCTCGGCACCATGGCCAGTTCGACCAGCCAGCGCCCCGCATGCGGGAACTCGAACGTCGGCGGGCGGGACAGCACGCCCAATGGCCGAAACCCTTGCTCGTGATCCGGCGTGGGCAGGCCGGCCAATTCAGCGGCCAGGGCCAGATCGCGCCGCTCGCTCGTATCGAACCAGCGCTCGAAGTAGGCCGCGCGAGAGAGGACCTGGCGGCGCGCGGGCTCGCTATCGCCGCGTTCGATGCCGCTGGAGCGGGCCCAATGATGCACGATCGTGGCCCTGGGCTCGAGCACACAGGCAAGGCCGGCCTGCTGCAGGCGCCGGCACAGGTCGGTGTCCTCGAAGTAGAAGGGATAGCGTTCGTCGAACAGCCCGCC
>JAYUOR010000749.1:0-2554 GCA_043760765.1 Planctomycetota bacterium
ATCCGCGTGGAGCGAAGCGATCTCGCGTTCGATTGACGAACGTCGCAGTGCAAGATCGAGCTGCTCTACAGGGCCGATGCGTGGCTCGATTTCACCGACGCGTATGCCGGTATCGAGTTTGCGCCCAATGGACGGCCACTCGAATCCCGGCGCTGCGCGCAGGCGCCCGCTGAAAGGGCTACGGACGACGAAGGTGTCCAGCGGATCCGCCGCGAGCTGTCCGTACGCTTCGACTTCCTCTGCAAGCGAGGTCTCGGCTAGCGCGGCCACTTGCAGCGCGGCGCGCTCCTGTACATCGCGATCGAAGTGGACTTCGATCGATCCGTCAGGCATGCGCGCGACGCGCGAAGGCACTCGAATGGGCTTCTCACGCTCTCGCTCACGCTCCAGCTCGGCGCGTCCTTCACGAAAAGCGAAGATGAGTCCGACGACCGCAGCACCTGCGAGGACGAGTCCAATCACGATCTTCAGAGGACGATTCATGGCGGCGTTCCAGCGGGTGTTGTCGCGTCCAGCATTGGGACGAGCTCGTCGGCATCGCGGCCGAGCGGCCGTTGGATGGCATCCTCCAAGGCGCCAAGCGCGTCCTGGGTTCGTCGCGTCGCGAGCAGTTCGAGGCGCTCGGCTTCGAACACCGCGAGACGCGCGCGCGTGGATTCCAGGCGATCGAGTTCGCCCGCGTCGACGCCCCGCTCTATCGAAGCCTGCGCCGCCCTTCGCGCCGTGGTGAGAACTAGCGATCGGTCCAGTTCCGATAGCGCACTCGTGAAGGACAGTCGTGCGGCCTCGATCCTGCCGATCGCTTCGGCCTGCGTCGCGAGGAAGCGCGCGGCGGCTTCATCGCGGCGCGATCGGGCTTCATCGACTTGCGCCTGATGATGGTGGAACACCGGAAGCTCCACCGAAGCCGCAACCCCAAACTTGTTCTCCTCTTGGTCCCACTCGTAGCCCGGGCCGAGCGACAGGTTCGGGTATTGCTTGGCGATGTCTTGCCGCAGATCGGCATCGGCGATCACGACTTCTGCCAGACGTCGCTGCACGTCGAGGCGATTCGCGAGCCCCGCGCGCTGGAAAGCTGGGCCGTCGAGCAGGTCGCGCGGTGGCACAGCGGCGAGATCGTCGACGTCGATCTCGATGCCGTCGCCAGCGGCGGGTGGAAGCCCCAGCGCGCTGGAAAGAGACCCACGGGCCTTCGCGTGAGTGGTGCGTGCAGCTTCGAGCTCGACCTCCAGACCGGCGAGTTCTGCGCGCACTTGGTCGAGCTCGATCCGGGCGACCTCGCCAGCTTGCAAGCGCTGTTCGATGGCTGTCGCCACGTTGGATAGCACATCGCGCCGCTCCTGAGCTGAGGCCAGAGTCCGCGCAGAAAAGGCTAATTCGACGCACGCGGCTCGAACAGCGCTGCGCGCATGCCACAACGCCTCCGACCCCTCGATCTCGGCGGCTCGCACGAGGGCGCGCGCCAGCTCGACTCGACGCTCACGTTTTTCGCCCGTCTCGATTGGAAACGAAAATCCGAATCCAAGGATCCATGGCGACTGACCAGGTGCACTGTCGAGGTTGAACTGCGTGTGCAGGTCGAGCGATGGATTGGGGCGCTGAGCGGCCGTGCCAACTCCAGCCCGCACCACCGCCAGATGAGAACGCATGGCGGCGAGGTCGAGTCGCCCGAAGAAGGCTGCCAACGTCAATCGGGACAGATCCCACTTTTGTTCCTGCGCTCGCTCCTCGTGGAGGTGGGCGCGCACGTAGTCGAGCAGTTCCGGATCCGAGAGCGATCGGGCACGGAAAGCAGCCTCGGTCGAAGTCGGATCGAGCTTCAGCGGCTCGTACCGTTCGTAGCTCGCGCAGCCGCACAGGAGCAACGCGGCCGCGACGAGATGAAGGGCCGTGGATTGTGTCATGGTTCGCCGCGCATCAGGCGACCCTGCGCGCCGGTCAAGCACCGAGTCAGCGACAGCCGTTCGCCGTGCACGAGCACGACCAGCGCAGCGCCTCATCGGCCGACACCGGGAAGGAAGGCAAGGAGTGCTTCCCCGTACAGCAAACCGATGAGCCCCGATGCCAGGACCATCGCCGAGCACGCGAAAACGGCGACCGATTTGCCAGCGCGGTTCAAGGGACGAACGTGCTCCTCCTGGAGTAGGCGTCGCACCCGTAGCGCGAGGCTCGTGGCATCGCCTGTCGTCGCAGCCGCGACCGGTGCCCTTGTCTGAACCGAGATCTGCCGAGCGGCCAACAGCAGTGCTTCAGCGAGATCGAGCGGTGATGCGCCCGTCGCGACGGCCTCGTCGTCGGAGCGAAGTTCAAGGGCCAGGAGCCACGCACCCAAGCGACGACGCACCGACGGAACTGGCCACTGGAGGTCGGCAGCGAAGTGAGCGATCCAAATACGCAACGGATCGCGGCGACGCATGTGAACCAACTCGTGCGCGAGCGCCGCGCGGAGAGCTTCTGGGCGTGCGGTCCTGCGGAAATCCTCGGAGACCACGCAACGGCAGCGCAGCACTCCGATCGTAGCAATGGGGAGGCGAACCCTGTGCGCTGCATTCAG
>JAYUOR010000750.1:0-6448 GCA_043760765.1 Planctomycetota bacterium
GCGGGGAGCGCGCGGATGCGCATGCGCTGAAGTCCAGAAATGCAGGAGGCCGGCTACCCGTTGGGCAGCCGGCCTCGAAAGAACAGGGCCGTGCCCCCGTCCAAACTGTTCGCGTGCGAACAGTCAGACGGGAGCCGGTCAATCTACGGGCAGACCGTGTATTCCAGGGCGTCCGACAACGTGGTGTTGTCGGGGGCCGGGAAGCCTTGGTCGCGTCCCCACATCTGCGCCTGCACGACTGTGCCGGCGATCGACAGGTCCGGAAGCGGGTTGCCGCCGAGGCTGCCGCGACCGAACTCATTCATGTCGATGAAGTACGCGCCGCTGCAGTCGTTCGCCGGCGCCGCGTTGCCGCCCGAATTCAATCCGATCGAGCGCTTGACCGGAGCAGCCACGCAGAGCAGGCCGCCCTGGAACGGCGTCGCGGCGCGGCCGCTGATCGAGTAGATCAGCAAGCCCGACTTGTTGTTGCGCACGGTATCGGCGTAGACGGCAAAACCCGTCGGAGCCGTCGCACTGGCCTGACCGGTGTAGAAGATCGCAGGGATGCAACCCAACGAGTTCGTCTTCGCGGTGCAGTAGACGACCGGTGTCGGGCAGACCGGCCCGCAACCGCCGACCGCGCTGATCGTCACGGCGTCGATGCCGGATTCGACGATGCTCGCGGTGCCCGAGTCGTTGGCCGTGAAACGGATCTTCGAGTTGGCCGAGGGCGTGAAGCCCGCGGTCACCATCTGTCCCCGCGAAATCAAAACCGACGTCCAGGCCAGGTCGTTGTTGGTGATGTGCGTTGCGATGGTCGTCCACGCACCGACGCCGCCATTGTTGTTGGCCTCGACCAGCAGACGGTCGACTCCGCCCGCGACGGTCAGATTCAAGTAGTAACGGTAGCTCAGCGTGAACGCCGCCGCCGACATGTCGAGTACCGGCGATGTCAACGTCACCGAGCCGGCGTCGACGTCGGTGTTGCCCAGCGCGTTTTGCGTCAGGTAGCACTGGCCGGAACCGTCGCCGTCGCTGACCGGGTCATAGGCCCAGGCCGGATCGTTGACCGGAATTCCGCGCTCCCAGTAGCCGGAGGTGGCGCCGACGAACGATGCCACCCAATTCTGGTTGGTCTGGAAATTGTCGCTGAAGGTCGTACTCACGGTGCCGACGGCGAAGTCGAGCAGACCCGAGCCGGGAGCGGTCAGCGGGAACACGCCTGTCTGAGCGGCGTTGTTCGTTGCGGTCACGTAGTACTCGACGCTGCTCGGGCAGGCTTGCCCCGAGATGGCGGCCGTGTACGTCGTACCCGACACCAGGTTCATGGCGGTCGTCACGAACGCGCCACCGTTGACGCGGTGCTTCAACTGCACGACGGTCAGCGGCGGATTGAGCAAAGCCGTGACGTCGGCGTTGACGACATAGGGTCCACTCGTGTTCGTCGTGTCCGGCAGGTTAGTGACGTTCGTGATGCCCACGCCCGCCAACGCGATTTGTGGGAAACCTTGCTGGCGGAAGCCGCCTTCGATCGCCGTGAAGTTCGGCGTGCCGTTCCCGATGTTGCCGTCGTTGTCGTCGATCGTCAGCCAGTGAACTTCGACGATCGTCTTGATCTGAGAATCGTTGTACCCGACCATCCAGGAATTGAAGATCGTGTTCGCGGCCAGGGCACCGGGGCCCGCGCCGAGCGAGTTCTTCAGGTTGACGCGCACCTTCCAGCAGGCGCCCATGAGCACCTCGCCGTCGTTGTGCACTTCGCCGTAGCAGCCCGGGGAAGCATCGCCGCAGAACTGGCGCGTGTTCGTGCCGTTGCGGATCTGCGTGCCGACGCCTTGGAAGTCGGCGCCGAGGATCGGCTGGTCGGTCAGGTACAGCGCGAAGTTGTCCGCGTTGCCCTCGCCGAAGCCGTCAGCGCCGTTGCCGCTGCCGTAGCGGTCGTTGAGCCAGTGACCGGTCTCGTGCGCGACCACGTCCGCATAGGCCGTGTTCACGCAGCCGCCGCCGGCCTGGTAGAAGTTCGTCGACGAGCCGTTGTAGAAAGCGTTGCAGGAGCTGGCGATGTTGACGTTCACCTGCGCGAGGAAGTCATTGGTCGCGTCGCCGGGGTTCGTCGCGCGGGTCCAGTTGCGCAGCTTGTTGGTCCAGTTGAAACCGTTGGCCTGCGCGGTCACCAGCGCGGCGGCCGGCGAGTTCATCAGAACCGTGTTGCCACTGGCCAGCGGCAGGCTCGGCGCCGTGGTGTATCCACCGCTCACGTTGGCGAATGGACCGTTGAACTTGAAGGTCACCGCGAGCGGCGCAGTGGCGCCGACGATGTTGAAGTTCCCAGCCGCGTCGCTCAGGGCGTTGCCCTGCGCGCTGGTGATCGTCATGTTCGGCATGGCGATCGCCGCCGGCGGGTTCGACGCTTCATCGGGCTTGGTGCCCGGCGAGGCCATCGAACTCACCGTGCCGCCGACGTCGAAATGATGGATCGCGTTCTCGCGTCCAATCTGACGTCCGTTGTTCGCGTCGATGAAATAGGTGAAGCCCTGGGCTTCGGACTGGCCGTCCAGCACTTGGGCTGTCGTCTTCCAGCACAACACGGCCTCGGGCAGCTCGCCCTTCATGTTCTTGTAGATCACGAGCTCCGGCAGGTTGACGTCGGTCGCCGCGAAGCCGGTGTCAGCGAAGAAGCGCTCGAGCGCGATCTGGCTGGCGCGATCGTTCGAGATCGCCGCCGTGGTCAGCATGCTCGCGATTCCCGGCATCCCGGTGGTGTCGACCGAGAGCACGCGGCCGTTGTGATCGAAGAGCACATTGAAGAATCCGAGCTCGACCGGGACGCCGTTGACCATCTGACGGAATTGGGCCGTCATCTTGTCGCTGGAGCCCGCGTTGCTGAGCGGCAGGAAGTCCACGGAGTCATCGACCAGAGTCGAGGCCTCGATGCCGTGCAATTTGAACGTGTCGCGCGCAACCTGACGACCGAGCGCCAGGAAGTCGGCGTCCTGACGTGGCGTGAACGCCGGGGCCGCATTGCCTCCATAAAGGAAGCGCGCATAGCCGAAGGCGTTGTCGAACTTGACCTGCCAGCTGGCTCCGTGCTCGGCACGCCAGGCGTCGAGCTCGTGTTGCACGTTGTCCAGGCCCTTGGGCGCTGAGTTGTCGAGAGCCTGCGCGTGTGCAAACGCACTGAGCGCGATCAGGGCCGACAGCCCCGTGAGGGAACGATTCTTCATGGTGTGGATAGTGGAGGTAGCTTTGGGGATCGCGAGAGAGATCTGGGAGGGCTGGGATAGCCCCTGAGGTTTTCGAGCACCGCACGCGCCAGCCCGAGGGCACCAGCGACGGCGATTCCTGCGATTTGAGTTTACTCCCGAACTTCCGGCCATGGGCCCGACCGTGGCGGAAGTTCAGGAGGGCGGTGCTTTGGAGTCGAAGTGCCAAGTACGCTGCCCGGCATCAGCACTACGACGGGTTCCGCGCGGGCAGGGGGGGCGGGGCACTTGAGGCGCGTGGCCGTCGCTCCCATGATTCGGGCCCTTCAGAGTTCAGCGAGCGCATCGACGTGGTGCAGCCTGCCGACCCTGCGCCGCTCAACAACAACCCGGAGATCCCATGAAAGTTTCGATCGAGTATTGCACCCAGTGAAACTACGAACCGCAGGCGGCCGGTCTGGCTGCCGAACTGACGAAAGCGTTCGAGGGCTGCGAAATCGAGCTGATTCCAGGCTCAGGCGGCGTGTTCGAGGTGCACGTCGATGATCGGGCTGTTTTCTCGAAGAAACAGCTCAAGCGCTTTCCCGCGTATCGGGAAATCCCCGACCTGCTCGGGGCGTGACGCAGACGCGCGTGGCCGTCAAAGCGGCCAAACGATCATGGCGACGAGCACGGCCACGACGAGCAGGACCAACACGGACACAGCCGAGTTGGGCACTGCGCGCAGCGGCAGCTGATCAAGTTGAGGATCTCGGACGGAAGAGGCGCGGTCGACGTTCGTCTGCATCTGAGTCAAGGTGCTAGGCAGGAGCGCGAGCGATGCAGTTTGGGAGCTGCTTCCAGGTCTACCACGCATTCTGCGATATGTGGGAGTCAACCTGGTTTCTGAAGCTCCGACCTCAACGATCCGTCATGACCCGTGATCCTGGCACGCGCCGTGCACCCGCCCCCGCGACCTGAGGTCCGCCAAACCATGCTGCCCCCGTACTTGTTCATCGTCCCCTGCGCCTTGTCATGCCTGGCGCAGGTGCCCTCCCCGCCGCGGACGGAGCCGCATGTTTCAGACCTGCCACCCCAGCGCGAAGCAGACACGCTGCCCCAGGATCCAGGGATCTACGGCAGCGTGCGCCCGCAGCTCGCCGCCGTCCTGCTCGCGGACACGCTGGTCCACGACGACCGCGAAGGCCGCGCGCTGCATCAATTGCTCGATGTCGCAGGAGAGCCCGAGCACGGATTCGTCGGCGTCTGGCGCGACATGCGCGACGGGAACGCAGGCCTTTACTTCGGCCGTCTCGACTCGGCCGGTTCCGCGCTCGAGCCGGAGCGCGCGCTCTACCCCGAAGGCTCGTCGTCGCGCGAACTCGAACCGGCGATCGCGCTCGGTCCCCAAGGCAACGGTGCGTTCGTCTGGTATTCGTCCGGATCCTCCGCGCAGAGCCTGAAGCTGCGCACCTTTGACGCCGCCGGCCGTTTCTACGGAACTCCGACCTTGATCCAGGACTCGCGCGCCGCGGGGCAGCCCGCCGGCCGAGCGAGTGCCTTCGGCGACAGCGCCGCGACCGAGGGACGCAAGTCGGGCGGCGGACTGCGCCTGCCTGCGATCGCTTTGAGCGAGGATCGGGGCGTCGTGGCCTGGGGTGAAAGCGGGACGCTCTGGATCCAACGCTTTCAACCCAGCGGCGCACTCATCGGCGAAGCTTCTGTCCTCTCGAGCGCGGAGCGGCCGCTCTCGGGCCCGCTGCGACTGTGCGCGAGCCGAGCGCAGGCCGGGGCGAGCAGCAGCATTGTTTGCGCCTGGACCACGCGCGAAGGCGTCGAGTCGGCGCTGATCGGCGACGCGGAATTTTCACGGCACTTCCTGGGAGCGGGCGTGCTCGAACGACTCGTCGCCGCTCCCGGAAGCTCCGCGGGATGCTGGGCGCTCGTGCAGACGAACGCCTGCCATCGGCTGATCGAGTTCGTCGCCGGAGGGCAGAATCCGCGCAGTCTCGACCTCGGCATCTCGCCGCGCGAATCCTGCGACGTCGCCGCGCTGGGCGCGCGTTTTCTGCTCAGCGTCCAGCACGCCGGCGGGGCGGTCGAGTTGCTCACGCTCGATCCGAGTGCGGCCGAGCCGCGTCCGGAGCCGCTCGCCAAGCTCGATGTTGCCGGCACTGTCGCTGGAGATCTGCGTGTGGCGGGTGCGGGGGATGGCGCGTTGGTCGCCTGGACCGGCAGCGTCGCGAAGCTCAGCGATGTCTGGTTTCGCACGCTGGCCGCGGACGGTGCCTGCTCCGCGGCCGCGCGCTGGAACACCGACGAAGTCAGTTCGGCTCAGAATCACGGCCGGATCGCGTCGCACGGCGGCGATTGCGCCGCGATCGCGTGGCTCGACGCGCGCAGCGGTGAGAATCAACTGATGGCGCGCTGGATCGGCGCGAACGGTCAATTCCTGTGCGCCGAAATTGCGCTGACGCCGCGCATCAGCCTTCCGGCCGCGGAGCCGCTCGTGCTGACCGGCGAGCCTTCGGAGCCGGCCATCGCCGTCGCTTCCGACGGCGGTTTCCTGCTGGTCTGGAAGCAGCTGGAGAAGCGCGGCTATCGCCTGCTGGGACAGGCCTTCGATGCCGCCGGCAAGCCGCAGTCGCAACTGCTCGAACTCGACGTCGGCGAAGATGCGCCACCGACGTTCAAGGCCGACCTCGACGTGTGTTCCTTCGGCGACGGCTACGCAGTCGCGTTTGGCCGCAAGGATCGTGGCGTGTTCGTCCGGCGCGTGCTTGCGGGAGGTCGCGGCATGGGCGAGCCGGCGCTGATCTTCGAACATCCTCTCTGCCAGCACATCTCGGTCGTCGAACTCGAAGGCGGGACGCTCGCGGTGGCCTGGGACATCACAGTACCCGGGGCGGGCAATCAAGCGGTCCGCGCGCGCGTGCTCGGTCCCGCGTTCGAAGCGAATCGCGCGCTCGTAGAACCGCCGCTCAGCCTGTTCGGCGACGACTGGGATCCGGCGCTGGCCGCGCTCCCGGGCGGTGGATTCGCGCTCGCTTTCACCGGCGGCAAGCAGCACAGTCGCGACGTCTTCTTGCGCCTCTTCGATGCGAACGGTGCTGTGGCGAGCCCGTTGGTCCCGATTTCGTCGCGCATGAACGAACAGGATTGGCCGTCGATCGCGCGCCTGGGCGACGGCTCGCTGTGTGTCGCCTTCGAGGACGATCTGTCGGCCTACGACCACTGCTACGTGCGGCGGGTCACGAAATCGACAGCGCCCGGGCAGGCCGTGA
>JAYUOR010000751.1:0-18679 GCA_043760765.1 Planctomycetota bacterium
GAATCCGATCGTGGGTAGCACGCTGCTTGAGTGGGGGACCATCCGCAATCTACTCCTGAAGAAGAACCAGCTCGCGACCAACGCGTTCGACCGAGAAAAAATTGCGCACCGGAATGAGGTCCGGTACGCACAGGGACGGACAGCGTTACCCGTTCAAGGCTAGCTCAGATTCAGCTGCGTGCACCTTGCTTGGGACAATTCCAAGCAAGGGCTCCGGGGCCAATGGGTCCCCCCCTTGGGCATGAAGGTTTCGAGAGGTTTTGGTTCGCGGATGCACAAGGTCCGGCGATGCCTCGGGGATTACCAACGAAAAAGGGCCCCCGAGAGTCCCCCGGGGGCCCGACCACACGGGGCTGTCAGGCGCCCCCACAGGCGCCGCGCGAACCCCATCCCAGCTCGCGATCGATTTCAGTTGGCGTGCACGCGCCAGCTGCCCTCGACCCAAATTCGTTCGGTGATGCACTTCCACGCTCCGGGGTCCTGGACCGTGCGCCAGTAGGCGGCGCGGACCTCGACTCGTTCGACTTGAAGACGGCCGCAGTAGTCGCGCCAGTAGCGCTCTTCGAAAACCGCCGGCACGTACTCCTGGCGCACGCAACCCGGAACGAAGACGCGGCGTTCGACGTCCTGGTAGTGCCCGGGATCCCAGACCGGCTGCGGCGCGCAGTACGGACGTTGCACTCGAATCGGGGGCGCGCAGAAAGGCGCGCCGAAGGTTAGGCCTGCGCTTACGCCGATCGAAGTGTGGTGTCCGTGCTTGCCGAACCCGATGCGCAGCTGCTGAGCTTGCGCCCCGGGCGCGACGAAGGCGATGACGAGCGGGAGAGTTGCCAGGGCGAATGCACGACGCAGGAGATGGATCGCGTTCATGGGAGTCCTTCTTCCGCGGCACATGACCGCGGCGGGTGGCAGAGGTGCGAACCCCGTGCCAAGGGCGTTCTCGCCTGCGCCAAGGCACATTCCGCACGCCAGAGGCTCCGCCCGCCGACTCGGGGCTCGAATCTGTCCACCGCCGGGGTCAGCGCTTGGACTCCCCAAGGCACACATCGTTCGCCCTTGTTCCTGCGCGATCGCCGCAAGCTTCCGGCTGGAGTTCGGAACGGACTCGTTATAGATATGTCTTGTGGCGCGCCTTGGATTCGGCGCGCCCGCTTCGTCGATGGCCGTTCGCTTCCAGGACTATTACCAAACGCTCGGCCTCGCCCGCGGTGCGACCGCCGACGAGATCAAGAAGGCCTATCGCAAGCTCGCGCGTCAATGGCACCCCGACGTCAACAAGACGGCCGGCGCCAACGACAAGTTCAAGCAGATCACCGAGGCCTACGAGGTGCTCAAGGATCCGAAGAAGCGCCAGCTCTACGATCGGCTCGGTGAGAACTGGCGCGCCGGCGAGGAGTTCACGCCGCCGCCGGGCAGCGGCGGTTTCGGCGGCGGTTTTCGCGGCAGTGGCGGCGGCTTCCGCGGAGCCGATGACCTTTCGGGCTTCAGCGATTTCTTCGAAGCCTTCTTCGGCGGTGGGGGAGGTCCGCGCACCGCGGGTCGCGCCGGACGAGCCGGGAAACGTGGTGCGCCTCGTGGCGCTGTGCAGCCGACCAGCGCGGTATTGCCGGTCACGATCGAAGACGTCGTGCGCGGCGGCAAACGCGAGTTTCGCCTCGACGACGATCCCAGCTCGCCTTCGATCACGTTGAAAATTGCGCCGCTGACTGCGCCGGGGACCGTGTTGCGACTTGGCGGTCAGGGCGCCGAGGATCCGTTCATCGGCAAACGCGGCGATCTGCACGTCACGCTCGAATTGGCCGAGCACTCGCGCTGGCACGCGATCGGCGACGATCTCGTCGCGCGCGTCGAAGTCGCGCCGCACGAAGCCGTGCTCGGCGCGAAGATCAACATGCACCTCGTCGACGGTCAGGCGACGTTGAGCGTTCCGGCGGGAACCCAGAGCGGCGCGCGCCTGCGCTTGCGCCATCAGGGCCTGCCGAAAAAGGGCGGAGGTCGCGGCGATCTTTTCGCCGAGATCATGGTCGTCGTGCCGCGCACGGTCGCGGGGCGCGAGAAAGAGCTGTACGAAGAACTAAGCAAAGTTGCCGCGCCGATTCGCCGCGAGAGCGAGACATGATTCTCGCGATCGTCGCGGCGTGGGGGATGATCCAGCAGTCGCAGGCGACGGAAACGCATTTCACGGTTCCGCCTGGATTCGTCGTTGATCGGCCGAGCGATTTTTCGGGCTCGCTGATCTCGCTCACGTTCGCTCCGGACGCAAGCGCGTACATCGGCCGCGAAGCCGAAGGCATCGTGCGATTGTCGGATGTCGATCACGATGGTCGATTCGAACGCGTGGAGGAATTCGCGCCTGAACTGACAATGTGCCAGGGTCTGGTCGTGAAGGACGGAGCGCTGCTCGCGACAGGCGTGATCGAAACGAAGGTCGGTCTGTGGCGCGTGCCGATCGGTGCGACTGGATTGCGCGCCGGCCCTGGGGAAAGACTGTTCGAATTCACCGATGGCGGCGAGCACGGGGCCCATGCAGTCGTCGTTGGCCCCGATGGCTCCGTGTATGTGGTCGTCGGCAACCAGTCCGCCTTCAGCGACGCGGCAGGCCGTGCCAGCGGCTATTGGGCCGGGGACGAGGGGCGCCTTCTCCCTCCTTATATGGATCCGCTCGGCTTCGGGGCGAAGATCCGCTACCCCGGCGGATTCGTGGCGCGCGTCGATCTCGAGAAGCGCACCTGGCAGTACGTCGCGGTCGGGATTCGCAATGCGTACGACCTCGCCTTCGACAACAACGGCTACATGTTCGCGGTCGACAGCGATATGGAATGGGACATCGGCCTGCCCTGGTATCGACCGGTGCGCATGCTCGAGATCCTCGAAGGAGCCGACTACGGTTCGCGCGCGGGTTCGAGCGTCATTCCGGAATGGTGCGTCGACACGGAACCCGCCTTGCTCGATCTCGGCCGCGGCTCGCCGACGGGCGCGGTCTTCGGAACGCGAACCAGGTTCCCACTCGAGTGGAAGTGGGCGCTGTTCAGCGGAGACTGGGCGCGCGGCAAGATCCTCGCGCTTTTCACCGGTGCGGACGTTTCCAGCCACGATGTCGGCTGCGTCGAGTTCCTGAGCGCAGACAGTGCGCTGCCCATCACGGACGTCGAAGTAGGTCCGGAAGGCGGCCTGTGGTTCCTGACCGGTGGGCGCGGAACGCAGGGAGGCGTGTACCGCATCGCACATTTGGGGAAGGTGGCTCTGGGACTCACCAGGGAAAGTCGCCCGGACTCGTTGTATGCCTGGGCACTCCAGGATCAGGTGCGCGCCGTCCTCGCGGGTGACCTCGAGTCCGTCAGAAAAGGACGCGGGGGCTTGCTTGGTGTCTTCGACCGGAAGCATTGGCCCCTGGAACTTCGCATCTGCGCCGAGATCCTCGACGCCAAGTCTATCGACACGCCAGCGCGCCCACTTTCCGTGGTTCAGCGCATCGGGGAGCTTTATCTGGCGGCTCCGACTGCGCGCGTCGAGGGGCGCGCCGAGCGGATCGCGCCGCTTACGTTGGAATGCCTCGACGCAGCCACAGCCGTTGCTGAGTCGCGCACGGAACTGACGCTTGCCGCCCTGCGTGCATTGGAACTCGGTCTCTTGCGCCAGGGCGATCCCGCGCCGGAACTCGCGGAGAAACTCGCGACGCGGCTGCTCGCCATGTTCCCGGACGAAGATGCGCGGATAGCGGGCGAGGTCGGCGTGCTGCTTTCGCATCTCGACGACACGCGCGCGCTTGCGCCGCTCATGAACGAGATGGCGAAGAGTCCGCAGGAGCTTGCGATTCACTACGCCGACTGCGTGCATCGCATGGCGCATGGCTGGGACGATGCGAAGCGTCGGGCGATGTTAGATTGGTTCGCGCGCTCTGGCGAATACAAGGGCGGGATTTCGCTGCCCGGCTATCTTTCGGCGATGCGCGCGTATTTCATCAAGAACTTGCCGCTCGAAGCCTGCAACGAACTCGCGCCGGCGGACGGCGTCGATGCGGAGAGTCTTGCGCTGATCCTCGCGCGGCTCTCCGACGAGGAAGCAGATAAGTACTTCGCGCACTTCGAAACAGCGCTCGCCCGCATCGTGCCGAAGTCCTTCGGCACGCGCGAGCAATCGACCAAGGATGCGGCGCTGCGCGCGCTTTCGCCGCTGAAGCTTTCCGCGCTGGATGAACTCGCGCGCAAACTCGCTGTCAGCGAAGGCGAGATCCTCGAGGCACCCTGGGCGCTTCTCGCGCGATCGCCTGATCCACGCGACTCCGTGCTGTGGATCGGCGCGATCGTTTCGCCATCAGCGACGAAGCGCGAGACGGCCTTTGGCGCGCTCGAGAAGATCGATCTTTCGCCCGAGACCGCCGACGAATGGCGCGCGCTGCTCGATCACGCGCGTGAAATCGGCTCGCGCCGCGGCCGCGAGTTGACGCGCACGCTGGCGCGCTGGTGTCGCAAGTCGGGCGGCGCGATTCCACAGAGCGATCTCTCCGCGCCGAAAGACTTCGACGCTGCGCTCGCCGCGATCGAGACCTGGTACGCGGCGAACTTTCCGCAGGGGAAAGGCCCCTTGACGCCGGAGCCGACTCCTCATTGGTCGGAAGAGCAGATCCTGGCCTTCTTGAGGCGCGCAAAACCGCGGCCGGGTTCGCCGACACTCGGCCGAGTGGTCTTCGAGGCCGCTGGCTGCAACGCTTGCCACGCCGTCGGAACGACTCCGGCGACCGATCGCCGCGGCTTCGGGCCCGATCTCGCCAACGTCACCGATCGTTTGTCGGAAGCCGATCTACTCGCGGCGATCATGGCGCCCTCGCGCATTGTCTCCGATCAGTATCGCGCCTTCATCGCGTTGACGCGCGACGATCGCATGTTCGAAGGCATCGTCACGCGCCGCGATGACAGGGGCATCGAAATCCGGCCCGCGGGACAAGAACCGATCGAGATCGAAAGCGATGAGCTCGAATCGCTGAAGCCCTCGACGCGCTCAGCTATGCCCGAGGGCCTGCTCGAGATGCGTACGCTGGGAGAGGTCCGCGATCTGTTCGCGTACTTGAAGAGGCCGGACATCTCCCCGCCGGCGCAGAAGTGGTCCCCACTCTTCGGGCCTGGAGGGATCAGGGGCTGGGACGGCGATGCCGCAATCTGGAGCTTGCGCGGTGCGACTCTTTTCGGCCGTTCGGTCGGCATTCCGCGCAGCTCCTACATCCTCGCGCCGATGCCGGCGCAGGATATGTGCGTCGAATTCGACGTCTATCTGCCGCCCGGCGGCAATTCGGGTCTGTGCTATCGCGCCGAACGACCCAGCGATCCGGCGACCACCGACCCGAGCGGAGCGCAGGCTGACTTGGGTCAATCGTATTGGGGCACGCTCTACACGCCGGAGCTCGCGACGCACGGCAAACCCGACGCTGCGCTGCTCGAAGCCGCGCTCGATCGCAACGGCTGGAATCACGTGCTCGTGCGCTTTGCAGGCGATCAACAGTCGATGGAGATCAACGGCTTCGAGGCCTACTCGCTGCGCGAGACCTTTGCGCCCGGCACAAAGTTCGGATTCCAGGTGCACCAGGGCAAACCGATGCAAGTCAGGATCGCCAACGCGCGTTGGCGCGCGCCCTGATCACTGCTTTTCTTGCAGCGCGCGCTCGAGGTCGACGACCAGACTGTCGAGCGGATCGATTTTGAGGGCGCGCTGGAGCAAGGTGCGCGCTTCGTCCTGCTCCGCCAGATTGGCCAGGCACAACGCGAGACCGGCTAGCACGGTCGGTGAATCCGGCATCGATTGCTGCAGTGCGCGATAGATCAATTTCGCGCGCGCGAACTGCGATTGATCGAGCCAGGACTTCGCCACGCGCGCGGCTTCGACGGGCGAAGTTTGCACGATTTGAGCAATGGCCGCCGTCAATTCTTCCGCGTCCTTGGGCGGCATCCAGATCAACTGATCGGCGAGCGCGGCGCTTTCGTCGGGCAGATAGGCGAGCAGCAGTTCGTTCATTGCAAACGCCTTGACCGTGTCGCTGCGCGCAACCAGCGCGCGTTTATGGCCGCGCAGGGCATTGGCTTGGGGCTCGCTCCAGCCCCAATCGGTGATCAGGCGCGCCGTGTAGCGCGGATCGAAGGCCGCATAGATCGCGTCCATGGGTTTGCGCGATTTGGCGAACTTCACCTCGAAGAGATCGCGCGGGGCTTCGAATTCAAGGCGCATGTTGGCGTCGGTGTTGATTCCGCCGTCGCCGTCGCTCGCGCACAATGCCTTCAGTCCGTCACCTTCGAGCATCAGCACGCTGAGCAGCAGCGTGCGGACGTCGGCGCTGGCAAAATACTTCAACAGGTCCTCGCGCACGTCGGTCATTGCGTCGAGCTCTGCCTGGGCTGTGTCGAGCAGCGCGCCGGAAGGCACGATTGAATCGGACGAGCACAACAGCAGGGTGTCGTACTCGTTGATGCGCAACAGAGCGACCTTTGGAAACACGCTCTGCGCGGTGCTCGCAACCAGGGCGTACTGTGTAGCCGACAGTCCGTAGGTCTGCAGCCACTGCACGAAGATCCCGCCGCGCGCCAGTCGCGAACGCGCCGTCGTATAGAACTCCTGCGTGTACAAGTTCGAGATCCCGGCGATCCAAGGATTCGACGGCTCGGAAATAATCAGGTCGTAGGCCGTGGCGTGGGCCTGCAGGAAGTTGCGGCCATCGTCGATGACTTGATGGAAACGCGGCGATCCGTGCGGGTTCTTGTTCTCGGGCGCAAAGCTGCGGGACGCCCCAGCGATCGAGGGCTCGAGCTCGCAGCAAGTGACTTCGGTCTTTGGGAACAAGAGTGCCGCGCCCGCGGTCGTGCCCGACCCCATGCCGATCACCAGCAGCGAACGGGCCTGTGGCCGCAACAGCAGCGAGAAATACGCCGCGCCCAATTGCATCGGCATGTCCTCCCAATTCGAGGCGTCGACCTTTCCGTTGACACGCAGGTTCTTGATCCGCGGCGGCGCACCGCGATTGCTTTCGTCGGCGTCGACTTCGAGCGCCAACACGTTCGCGCTCGCGCCTTCCTTGAAGAACAAGACGCGCGCACGATCGCTGCGCAGGGAACCGGTTCCCTCTCCGTAGAGGTACGAGCCGAGATTGGTGGCGCGCACATCGTCCGAGCGCCAGGGCGCAATGATCAGCGCCACCGCGGCCACGGCCAGGCCCAGTTCGGCTTCGCGGCCGTCCCAGCGCGGAGCGAGGGCTAGCAGCAGCGCGGCCACATAACAGAACAGCGCGATCATGGTCGTGGCTTGCGATCCGATCCAGGGCACGAGCAGCGTGAAGGCGGACAGGGCGCCCGCGATCGAGCCGAGCGTGTTCCAGGCGTAGACGCGGCCGACGCTGGCCCCCGCGCGCGTGGCTCCAGATCCGAGCAGCGCAATCAGGGCCGGAAAGAAGATGCCCATGGCGAACGTGGCGACGAGTTCGAGCGCGGCGCTCACCCCGCTGCACAGCGCGGCATTGAAGAGTTGCGAGGCGCGCTGGTCGCGCAGTGTGCCTGCGAGTTGTGCGAGTGAGGGCTCCAGGAGCCGCCCACAAAGTGTGCCGACGACGACCAGCAAGGCTGCGATCGCGATCCAGCGCTGCGGCGTACCGAACCGATCGCCGAACAAGGCGAAACAGAGACTGCCCAAAGCCAGGCCGGCGATGAACACGACCACCAGGGCCGTGAATCCGTAGGTCGTCGGGCCGACGAGCAGGGCCAGTTCGCGGCCCCAGAGCATCTGCAGCGTCAACGCGCCGAATCCAGCCAGCAACGCCGCGGCGTAAACAGCCACGGCGGGTGGGGGAGTTCCGCTGCCGACGCTATCTGCGATCGCGTTTTCTGCAGCGCTCGCCTGTGCGAGCGGCCGCGAGGCACTCTGCGCCTGCGCTCGATCCGTGAGCAGCGCCAGCACGCCGATCAACGCGCTGCCGCCCGCGGCGGCAAAGTTCGTCCCGTCAAGGCCGATCGCCGGCAGCAGATGGAAACCGGCGATCCAGGCGCCCAGCGCCGCGCCGCCGGCATTGAACGCGTAGAGCCAGGCCGAAGCTCGGCCGACCGATCTGCCCTGCACCGCGAGCCAGCGCACCAGCATCGGCAGCGTTGCTCCCATCAAGATGCACGCCGGCGCTATGGCGAAGAACGTGGTCGCCACGCGCACGGCCGTCAGCGCGAGCGAGTGATTCTCCAGTGCCGGTGTCGCGAGCGCCGCGATGCGCGCGCACCACGGCGAGACGAGCGGCACGCACACGGCCCACAGGGCAATGCCGAATTCGCACAGGCCATAGGCGAACAGCGGCCGCGAGATGCGATCGGCGCGCGCGCCGATCAGCCACGCGCCGAGTCCCAGGCCGGCGAGGAACGAAGCGACGACGCTGGCCATGGCCAGCGAGCTCGAGCCCCAGACGTGGGCAAAGCGCTTGAACCAAAGCACTTCGTAGACGAGCGCGCAGGCTCCCGACGCCACGAAGTAGAGCGTGGCGCCGATTTCGAAGGCGCGAGTGCGCTGGCGAGTCGACATCGTTCAGGAACTTGACGGCGAAAACGCGGCGTGTGCGGCTTCGACAGCACTCGAAGGAACTTTGCGGCCTTCGGCGCGCAGGCATGCGGCCAGCGCTTCGAGGATCAACACCACGTTGCGCAGGCTGGCGCCGCCGCCCATCATTCCCACGCGCCACAGGCGGCCCTTGTGGGCCCCGAGTCCGCCGGAAATCTCGATCCCGTAATCGCCGAGCAGCCGCTTGCGCACGCGCAGATCGTCGACGCCCGCCGGAATCGTGATTGCGGTGACCTGAGGCAAGGCATCGGCGTCAGGCACGAGCAAGTCCAGTTCAAGTTCGCGCACGCCGGCGCGCAGGGCTCGTCCAATGCGCGCGTGGCGCTCGAAGCGCGCTTCGAGACCCTCGGCGTGGACCAGTCGCGCGGCTTCGTGAAGCGCGACCAGCAAGTTGGACGAGATCGTGTGGTGATAACCGCGTTCGCCGCCCCAGAAACGCATCAGGAGATTCATGTCGAAATAGAAACTGCGCTGCGTCTGTGCTCGCTCGCCGATGCGCTGCTGCGCGCGCGCGGAAAAAGTCACCGGCGCTAGTCCGGGCACGCAGGACATGCCTTTCTGCGAACAGGAGTAAGCCGCGTCGATGCCCATGGCGTCGGCATTCACCGGCATGCAGCCGAGCGATGTAACCGCGTCGACGACGAAAAACGCGCCGAGTTCGCGCGCGAGTTCGGCGAGCGGCGCGAGATCTTGACGCACTCCGGTCGAAGTCTCCGCATGCACGGCGCACAACATGCGGACGTTTTCGCCCGCGGCAGCCTTGCGCAGGCGCGCGATGTCCGCGGGCCGGCCCCATTCGTGTTCGACGGCGATCACGCGCGCTCCGGCGCGACGCGCGACTTCGAGCATGCGCGCGCCGAAGTAGCCGCCGACGGCGACGAGCACCGTTTCGCCTGGCTCGATCAGGTTGACCAGCGCGCCTTCCATGCCCGCCGTGCCCGTGCCCGAGAAGGCGATCGTCCAGGGATTTTGCGTCCCGAAGATCGGCCGCAAGAGTCCGGAGATCTGATCCTGCACTTCGAGCAGGACCGGATCGAGGTGGCCGATCGTCGGCCCTGCCAGGCCGCGCAGCACCGATGGCGCGACAGGGGAGGGACCGGGGCCCAGCAGCAGACGCTCCGGGGTGATACAGGCTTGGATCGGTTGATTCACGGGGGCCTAGTTTGCCGCCGCGCGCGACTTGGCGCGAACCTTGACACGAAGCCGTCGAGATTTCTCCAACGCCGCTCCAACGGCCCCGTAGCGAACACGGTGCTCCGGCGCCCGACCTTTCAAGATGTCCCGCCGCAGGTCCTCACGCCCGACCGACGCCGAACTGGAGATCCTGCGCATCCTGTGGCGGCGCGGGACGATTTCCGTGCGCGAGGTCCATGGCGAGCTCAACCTGACCCGGCCGACCGGCTACACCACGGCCCTGAAGCTCTTGCAGATCATGACCGAGAAGGGACTGGTGCGCCGCGATGAGTCGAGTCGCGCCCACCTCTACGAGGCGGTCGAGTCCCAGGAGGGCACGCAGAGGAAGCTGGTGGCGGATCTCGTCGAACGCGCCTTCGGCGGGTCGGCGTCGGACCTCGTGCAGCGCGCGCTCAGCGAATCGCAGGCGCGCCCCGACGAACTGGCCACGATTCGCTCGCTGATCGAGGATCTCGAACGCCGCGGGTCGTGAAGGCCATGACGCCGGGTTGAAATTCGATCATGCAGGCAGGAACTGTGGAACTAGGGAGCACGGGCTGGGCGGCAGAATACGCTCACGCGCTGACCTGGACGTTTTTGCATTCGCTCTGGATCGGTGCCTCCGTCGCGCTGTGCCTGTACGGATTCCTGCGTCTCGTGCATGTGCGGCGCGCGCGTTGGCGTTACGCGGCGAGCACCGGCGCAATGTTCAGTGTGCCGCTGATCGCGCTGTGGACACTCTCGCGCGAGCTGGACACCGAGGCCGGCGATTTTTTCATTCTGCTGGACCAGGCAAGTTCCGAGGGAGCGCCGTTCTCCAGCGCAATCTTCGGCTCGCTGGGAATGTTGGTCGCCTGGGCCGACGAGTTGCGCGCGTCGCTGGCCGGGAGCCTGGAGCCGCTTGAGGAAACGCTAGCGCTTTCTTGGGCGCTCTTGGCGCTGCTCGCACTTGTGCGCGTCGGTGGCGGTTTTGCGTTGCTTGCGCGGCGCGCCTCGCGCGAATTCAGGCCCGCCGCACCCGACCTGCAAGTTCGCCTAGCCCGGCTTGCACGGCGTCTTGGCCTCGCGCGCCGCGTCAGGCTGTATTGGAGCGACACGGCCGAAGTGCCGATGGCGGTCGGCGCGTTTCGTCCGAGGGTCGTGCTGCCCAGCGCGCTTCGCGAACAGGTCGAGCGCGGTGAACTCGATCTCGTGCTGCTGCACGAGTTGGCCCACGTACGCCGTGGCGACGGCTTCGCGCGGTTGATCGAAGCTGTTTTTCAGGCGCTATTCGTGCTGCATCCCTTCCTGCCGTGGATCGCCGCGCGCGTCGCGCGGGAACGCGAGCACTGCTGCGACGATATCGCCATTGGCGCCGGAGCCGATCGCCTCGGTTACGTCCGAGCACTGGCAGAATTGGAAACGTCGCGCCGCGAGCGCAGCGCGAGCACGCGGAGTTGGTGGCGTCCGGTACTCGGCAGAGAGCCCGCCCTGCGCGCGACCGATGGTGCGCTCGTCGAGCGCATTCGCCGCTTGACTTCGCTGACGCAAAAACCGCCGCGCGCGGTTTTCGTGCCTGCCTGCGCAGGCTTGCTGCTCGGCGGCAGCGGCCTGTGCATCGGCGCGCTGCCGACCCATGACCTGCGCGGGGCGAACGTAGCCTTCGTCCATGCGACGCCGGCGGGTGTCGAACGCACCTTCGACGTGACCGTCACGCGCGTGCACCCAAGTGGCGAACGAGGTCCGTCCGCGCGCCCGATGGTTGCGCGCATGATCGTGTTGAACCGCGCTGGCGCGGGGAACGGCGGCGAACCTGCGAAGTTCGTGATCGGCGAAGCGATCGAGATCCGCCGCGGAGTGCCGCTTGGCGAAACCGATATCGCTGCAGATGCGGCGCAGTCAGCTGTTCGCATTCGCGCTATCAGGTCGACTCGCTAGCCTTCGGGATCACGCGCAGCAGCAGCTCCTTGAAGGAGCGCGCGCTCTGCGCACCTTCGCTGCCGGTGAGGAAGCGGCCCTCGGCATCGGCGAAGATCGCAAACGGCAGACTCATCGCATCGGGCATGTTTTCCGCGAGCGCCAAGACTGCGTCCTCGGGGTCGTCGCAGTCCGACGCCAGGGCAACAAAGTGGCGCGCGACCAGCGGCGCGACTTCGGCGTGGGGCACGACACCCTGGATCAAGGCGCGGCAGTTGTGGCACTGCTCGCGGCCGAACTCGATGAAGATCAGTTTGCGCTCACGCCGGGCCTGGGCCTGGGCCTCGCTCCAGCGCGTGTTCCAGTCCAGGGTCGCGCGGTCGTCGAAGTGGGGGTGCGGTCTCTGCGGGGTGCTCATGGGCTCGATTGTCGCCGGAACGGGACGCGCAGGCGATCGGGCTCAAGCATGTGCCGGGGGCAGGCCGACTTTAGCGAGACCCGCCGCCTTTGACGGGCCTTGCAACCAGAGGAGGCCAGATCATGACTGCTGCTCAACCTTCGCGGGACGAGACCGCGCCCAAGGCAGTGGACGAAGCACGCCTTACGCCGCGCCATCCCACGGGCGTGTCGGTGCGCATCTCGATCGAGACCGAGGAATTCAGCGGCCATGCGGACAACCTTTCCGCCGGTGGCGTTTTCCTGTTCACTCCCGACCAGATTCGCGTGCGCGTTCTGCTCGACGAGGGCGGCGAAGTGCGCAGTTTTGCCGGCAGGATCACGCGTGTGCAGCAGATGAACGCCGAGCAGAGCGGCTTCGCGATCGAGTTCGACCGCGCGTGACGCGGACCGTCCTCGACATGCCTCAGTGCAGGCTGTCGAGGAAATACTTGGGCCAAACGCCCATCGCGATCACGAACAGCACGCATACCGCCGTCGCCACGGCCACCGGGAACGTCGAAGCCTGGGGCTTGGTCGCCGCCGTGGCCTTGCTTTCGTCCTGCATGTACATGGCCACGATCACGCGCAGGTAGTAGGCCATGCCCACGACCGAGAGCAGCGCGCCGATGACCGTCGCCGCGACGAAGCCGGAGCGATAGGAAACGCTGAACACGAACCACTTGCCCAGGAATCCGCCGGTGGCCGGAATGCCGCCGAGCGACAACATGAACAGCGCCATCGCCGCCGCCACGTAGGGCCGGCGCTGAGCCAGGCCCTTGAGCGCGTCGAAGGTCGTCTTCTGCTCGCCGTCGTGTTCGAGCACGGCCAGCAGCCCGAACGCTCCCGCGGCGGTGAAGACGTACGCGCCGAGATAGAAGATCGCTGCGGCGAAGGCTTCTTCTTGGCGGACCACACCGCTCAAGTAGCCGGAAATCACCAGCAAGATCGTTCCGGCGTGGGCGATACCGGAGTACGCCAGCATGCGCTTGATGTCCTTCTGCACCAGCGCGCCGAGGTTTCCGATCGCCATCGTGATCACGGCGATCGCCACGATCAGCGAGGCCTGTGTCGGCGGGATCAGGAACGCGGCGTTGAGCAGGAAAGCGAAAGCCGCGGCCTTGGTGCCCGTGGCCATCAGCGCCGTCACCGGCGTCGGGCTGCCCTCGTAGACATCGGGCACCCACAGGTGGAAGGGGAACACGCTGACCTTGAAGAACACGCTGGCCATGACCAGCGCGACGCCGGCGAGGAAGAGCGGAGAGCTGTGGCTCGCGCCGCGCAGATCGGCGAAGGTCACGCTGCCGGTCGACATGTAGATCAGGCCCGCGCCGTAGAGGAAGAACGCGGCCGCGAAGGCTCCGAGCAGGAAGTACTTCAATCCGGCTTCGACCGAGCGCGCGTTGTTACGGCGGAAAGCGGCCAGCGCGTAGAGCGGGATCGAAAGCACTTCGAGACCGATGAAGAACACCATCAGGTCCTGGGCCCCGGCCATCATCGTCATGCCCAGCGGCGTGACGAGCATCAGAAAGTCGTGCTCGCCCTGGAACGGACGGTCTTCGCGGTAGTAGTGCACGCTGAACAGCCAGGCGAGCAGCGTCGCGAACACGAACAGGATGCCCCACAGCGCGCTGTTCTTGTCAGCGACGTAGGTATTCATCAGCACCGGGCCGATCGGATCGCTCCAGATGCTGACCTGTGCCGCCGCGGTCGCGATCAAGGTCGCCAGTACGAGCGTGTGCCGCGCGGCGCGCAGGGCCGGGATGACTTCCGCGAGCAGCAGCAGCACGGCGCCGATCGACAGGGCGAACAAAGGCCCCATCGCGCGCAGCGCGTTGTCGTCGAACAGGTGCAGGATGTCTTGCGGATTCATCGGTTGGATTCCGTCGCCGTCGCGGTCTCGCCGCCGCGTGGGTCGATCGGGGCGGAGGCGATTTTCAGCGCGCGCGCTTCGTCGCAGCGGCGCACGATCGCGTCGATCGCAGGTTGCGAATTCGCGAGGAACGGCGTCGGAGCGACACCGATCCAGACAATGAACACGACGATCGGAACCAGCGTTGCGATTTCGCGCAGGCTGAGGTCCGAGAGTTCGCGATTCTCACGTTTGTTGAGCGGCCCGAAGAGCACTTTGCGTGTGGCCATCAACAGGTAGATCGATCCGAAGATCACGCCCAGGACGCCGACCACCGCAAGCCAGCGGTTCGCGTCAAAGGCGCCCTTGAGGATCAGGTACTCACCGATGAAACCGTTCAGGCCCGGCAGCGCGGCCGAGGATAGCACCGCGATCACCAGGAAGAGCGCGAAGAGCGGCATGCTCTGCGCGATGCCGCCGAATTCGTCGAGCGCGCGGGTGTGCCGGCGCTCGTAGATCATGCCGACCAGGAGGAACAGCATGCCGGTCGACATGCCGTGGCTGACCATCTGCAGCACGCCGCCCTGCAGGCCCGCGCTGGTCAGCGCGAACATGCCGAGGATGACGTAGCCCAGGTGACTAACCGACGAGCAGGCGACGAGTCGCTTGAGGTCGTTCTGGGCCATGGCCAAGAACGCGCCGTACACGATGCCGACGGCGCCCAGCACCATGAACAGCGGCGCGTGCTCGACCGCCGCTGCGGGGAACATGGCGATGCAGAAGCGCAGAAGACCGTAAGTGCCCATCTTCAAGAGCACGCCCGCCAGCACCACCGAACCCGAGGTCGGCGCTTCGGTGTGCGCGTCGGCGAGCCAAGTGTGGAAGGGCATCACCGGCACCTTGATCGCGAAGGCCAGGGCGAAGCCGGCGAAGAGCCAACTCTGCTTGTGCGCCGGCAGCGACGCCGCCAGTTCGGTCAGCTTCGGAATGTCCGCGGTCTGGAACTGGTAGAGCATCGCGATCACCGCGACGAGCATCACCAGCGAACCGGCCAGCGTGTACAGGAAGAACTTGATCGTGGCGTAGATGCGCCGTTCGCCGCCCCAGATCCCGACCAGGAAATACAGCGGGATGAGCGAGATTTCCCAGAAGAAATAGAACAGCACCATGTCCAGCGACAGGAACACGCCGAGCATGCCGGTCTCCATGACCAGCATCCAGACCATGAATTCCTTGACGCGTTTCTCGACGTGCCCCCAGGTCGAGAGGATCACGATCGGCATCAAGAGCGAGGTCAGCGCGACCATCAATAGCGAGAGGCCATCGACGCCGAGCTTGTAGTGGATGGCGGTGCCGTTGCTAAGTTCGAACCACGGCACGCTGATCACGTTCTGCGCGCCGAGGATCGCGACGTCGAAGTCGCGGTAGAGCATGACGCCGAGCACAGCCACGGCGAGCGTGGTGGCGAGCGCGATCAGACGTTGCATCTGCGCGGCGGCGGTCGGCGTCAGCAGCACGAGCGCGGCGCCGGCGAGCGGCAGGAAGGTCAGGAGAGTGAGCAGACTCATCGTGAGAGGGAGCTCCACATCCAGAGGAAGGCGATCGCCGCCGCACCGCCGCCGATCCAGATCGCGTAGGTGCGGATGCGGCCGTCGGTCAGCGTGCGCAGTCCGCCGCCGGTGGCGCGGGCGAGTGCGGCTGTTCCGTTGACTGCGCCGTCGATTCCGAATTGATCGATGACGACGTAGGTGACGAAGGAGATCAGCTTGATGGGCTGGACGATCTTTTGCGTGTACGCGTCGTCGATGCGCCAAGCTTCACCGAGGAAACCGAACAGCGCGGGCCGCTTGCGCGCCAGCGCGTCGTCGCGAGCGATGCCGGCCTTGTAGGCGTGGAAGCCGCGGTGCGCGAAGACCAGCGCGATCAATGAGCCGACGCCGAGCAGGATCCATTCGATCGCGTGCGAGAGTTCGGGCAACTCGCCGCCGTGGTTCGCCAGGAGGATCGCGCGTCCCGGTTCGAGGACCGGTTCGAGCCAGCCGTCGAGCAGGTGCGGCAGGCCGAAGACGATCGGCAGGCCAAGCGCTCCGCCGACGACCGAGAGCAGCGCCAGCACCATCAGCGGCAACGTCATGACCGCCGGCGACTCGTGCGGGTGCACGTGTTTCGCGTCGTAGCGCGGCTCGCCGAAGAAGGTCAGCGCGACCATGCGCCAGGTGTAGAAGGCCGTGATCGCCGCCGTGACCAGACCGAGGACCCACAACGCGCGATAGGCGCCGCCATGGGCGAAGGTGTGCGCGAGGATCTCGTCCTTCGAGAAGAAACCGGAGAGCAACGGCAATCCAGACAGCGCGCCCGCGCCGCACAGGAAGGTCAAGAACGTGCGCGGCATCTTGGCGCGCAGTCCGCCCATCTTGTGCATGTCCTGTTCGTCGTGCATGCCGTGGATCACCGAGCCGGCGCCAAGGAACAAGAGTCCCTTGAAGAATGCGTGCGTGACCAGGTGGAAGATCGCGGCCGCGAACGCGCCGCTGCCCAGGGCCAAGAACATGTAGCCGAGTTGGCTGACCGTCGAGTACGCGAGCACCTTCTTGATGTCGCGCTGCACCAGCGCCGTGGTCGCTCCGATGAACGCGGTCAGCGCTCCGATCGTGGCGATCACGAGCAGCACCGTGTCATTGGCCGCGAACAATGGGTTGAGCCGCACGACCAGATAGATGCCCGCGGTGACCATGGTCGCCGCGTGGATCAGGGCCGAAACGGGCGTCGGACCGGCCATGGCGTCGGGCAGCCAGGTGAACAGCGGGAACTGGGCCGATTTGCCGCAGCAGCCGCCGAACAAGAGCAGCGCGGCGAGCATCAACTCGTTGTTGTGCGTGCCGCCGCGCAACATTTCGCCCACGCTCTCGGCGATCTGCGAAAGATCGAGCGTGCCGAAAAGGTGCACGAGCAGGAACGAGCCGATCAAGAAACTCGCGTCGCCGATGCGGTTCATCACGAAGGCCTTTTGCGCCGCTTCCGCGGGCCAGCCCTTCGCGTACCAGAAACCGATCAGCAGGTAGGAGCACAGGCCGACACCTTCCCAGCCGATGAACAGGCCGAGCAGGCTCGAACTCAGCACCAGCATCAACATCGCGAACACGAAAAGGTTCAGGTAGGCGAAGAACTTCGCGAAACCCGGATCGCCCTTCATGTAGCCGACGGAATAGAGGTGGATCAGGAAGCCGACGCCGGTGATCACCAGGCACATCACGCTGGAGAGCGGATCGAGCACCATCGAGATGTCGACGTTGAAACCCGTGACGCTGATCCAGTGCCAGGGCGTGCTCTCCAGCACGCGCTGCGTATGTTCCAGTGCGCGCAAATCCAGGAAGCCCTTGACCGCCAGCGCCAGCGCGACGGCCATCACCGCGCAGGCCACGAACGCGGCGAGTTTTGCCGAGCCCTTGGTCGCGCTCGCGCCGTGCTCGGCGTGATCGTCGTGCGCCGCCGCGGCCGCGCCATGGGCAGCCGGCGCGTGTCCATGTCCGTGTCCGGCCGGCGCGTTGCGCCGCTCGAGTCCGGACAGATAGAGCATTCCGCTGATCGCGCTGCCGGCGAGCGGCAGGGCCGGGATGGCCCACAACCACATTTGATCGGTCATGGGTTAGCCCTCCATCTCTTGCACGGAGTCGGCTTCGGTGGTCTGCCGCAGGCGGAACAGCGCGATAATCAGCGCCAGACCGACCGCCGCTTCCGCCGCCGCCACCGCGATCACGAAGATCGCGAACACGGGGCCGACCAGGTTGAGGTGTTCGGGGGAAGAATGTTGCCGGCTGGCGGCGAGGAACGTCAGGTTCGCCGCGTTGAGCATCAGCTCGATGCACATCAGGACCACGATCACGTTGCGCCGGATCAAGAATCCGAGCACGCCGATCGCGAACAGCGCGGCGGCCAGGAAAAGCAGATGTTCTGTCGGCACTTGCATCAGACCTGACTCCCGTCGCGGCCGCGGCGTTGACGTTTCGCGAGCACGAGCACCGCGACCATGGTCGCGAGCAGCAGCAGGGACATGGCTTCGAAGGGCAGGCTGTAGCGGCCGAACAGTTCAGCGGCCAGTCCGCTGAAGCCGTCGATGCCCCTGGGCACCTCCTGGACCGCGCTCTGATCTAGCGTGCCGGCTGTGGTCGCGATCAAGAGCGCGAGAGCAATCGCGATCGCGATCGCGACGCCGACCTTGGCCGCCGTGCTGTGCAGGAACGCCTTTGCGCCCTCGGCGCGCGCGCTGATGTCGCCCAGGTTGAGCAGCATGATCACGAACAGGAACAGCACCAGGATCGCGCCTGCGTAGACCAGGATCTGCGCGGCCGCCATGAACTGGAAACCCGCCAGCAAGTACACGACTGACAGGCAGAAGAACGTGCCCAGCAGACTGAGCACGCTCATCATCGGACTCTTGGCCAGGATCACGCCCAGCGCGAAGAGCAGCGCAAACGCGCTTAGCGCGTAGAAGAAGACTTCCGCCATCGGTTGTTCAGTCGGTAGACGTAGTCGATGCGCTTCTGAAGCGCGGACTTGGGACGCTTAAGCTTGTTGATGTCGTAGACCAGCGCCGAGCGCGTGTAGTCGGCGAGCTCGAGCTCGTTCGACATGAAAATCGCGTCCTTCGGGCAGGCCTCTTCGCAGAATCCGCACAGGATGCAGCGCAGCATGTCGATGTCGAAGCGCACGGGCTCGCGCTCGATCGAGCGGTCGGTCTCGCCACCGTCG
>JAYUOR010000752.1:0-6423 GCA_043760765.1 Planctomycetota bacterium
CGGCGATTGGTGGAAAAAGGCGCCGTCCGAGTGATCGCACTTTTGCTCTTCGGCGCGCTGTCGATGACCCAGGACCCGATCGTCCTGAAAGCGGGTCGGCCTTTCGCGGGCGAGTTGCACACGCTCACTCATCCGCGCCAGGATTTCGAAGTCGCGATTCCGGAGAACAGCGTGTACTTGAAGCTGCGCGTCGTCACGCGCGATGGCGATGTCGATCTCTTCGGCGGCCCCGGTGACGCGCCCGACGACCTGAGCGACGCGCCGCTCTCCGCCGCGGCGGAATTGGGCTTCGAAGATCTGGTCGTGGACCGTCTGACCGATCCGCCGATAGCGCCGGGCAGCTGGTGGTTCTCGGTCGAGACCGGTGACATCGATCTCTTCGGCAACGGCGACCCGAAAAGCCCGCGCATCGCGTACACGTTGCAGCTAGAGATCCTCAGCACGCGCACCGATGCCGTGCTCGCACCCGGGCCGGCGCAGCATTTTTCGCTGGATCCTGCCTCGGGTGGATTTCGCTGCTTTCGCATCGACGTCCCCGAAGGCACCGCGGCACTGCGTATCGATCTGCACCGTGTACCGGCCAATCTGGATCTTTTCGCGCGGCGTGGCTTGCCGATGGTTTCACTGGAAACCGCCCAGGCTCGCGCACGGCACGAGTGGGGCGCCGAGTCCCTGTTGATCACGCAAAACACGCGGCCGTCGCTGGCCGCCGGAGCCTGGTACGTGGATGTGATCGACGCCATGTCCGCCAACATGAGCACGCCCTTCGACATTCGAGTGGCCTTCAACGAGGCAGCGCCCGCGGAGTGGAGCACGCCGCCGGTGCTCGTGCCGCGCGAAGCCACCAAGCCGTTGTCGCGCGCGCTATGCTCGGTACTCGAAGTTTTCTCCAGCGTCGGCGGCGGTAGCGCGACGCTGGTGTCTCCCGACGGATTGGCGCTGACCAACGCGCACGTGGTCGACCGCGGAGACAGGAAGCCGGTGGACGAACTGGTGCTCGCGGCCAATTTGGATTCTCGACGGCCGGCCGAAGAATCGTTCCGCGGTTCGGTGGTTCGTTTCGACGCCGATCTCGACCTCGCCCTGATCCAAATCGATCGCGGTTTCTATGGCGCCCCGCTGGCGGCGGAGTATCGCTTCCCCACCGTCGAACTGGGCGCAGACACGGCCTTGGACATCGGCGATCCATTGTGGATCGTCGGTTATCCTTCGCTCGGCGGCACGGGCAGCCGGGTCTCGATCCACTGCGCGCACGGCGTGCTCTCGGGTTTCGACCAGGAAGAAGCAGGCGTACTCTTCAAGACCGATGCCGCGGTGATCCCCGGCAACTCCGGCGGCGCCGCACTCGACGATCGCGGCCGGCTGGTTGGCGTGCCGTCCGCCAACCTCAGCGACGGCAGCGGACTCGTCGGACTCGTGGTACCCGTCAGCATGCTGCCTGCCGAGTGGGCCGCGCTGATCAAGAGCCGCCAGCAGCGCTGATCAGCGTTGCGAGGTCCGCTTCTGGATCTCTACTTTCAACCAGACGGCCTTGCTGCTCTTGCGGAAGAACTGCGGGTCATAGCGCGGATCGATATCCACGTAGCGGATGTGCGTCTCGTCGCCTCGACTCACCAGCCTGCCCCACGTCACTCGTTCTTTGGCCTGCTCGCCCTGCCGAAAAGTCTCGACGCGCCCCTCGGCGAATCGTTTCTCGATCTCGGCGACCATTTCGGCCTCGTCTTCCGCGCGCAGTCGCACTTCGTCAGCAATGAGCGCCTCGACGGGCTTGTTCGCGTACTCCGCCGGCCAGGAATCGGGGGCGCCGACGGTATCGATGGGAGCGGGCTGTGCGGGAGTCGCGGTAACGAGGGGCGGCACAGGTTCGAGTGCGGGCAGCGAGTCGCTCTGCCTCGTGCCGAGTTCTGCTCGAGGAACCTCGAGTAGCTCAGCGTTGCGCGCAAGCGCCGGCGATTCCACTTGTTCACTCCTCGAGGGCAAGACGCTTGGACTCTCGCGGGCGAAGTACAGCAGCCCGGCCAGACCCGCGAAAACGCCGAGTCCGAGCAGACCCACGATTCGATTGCCCATGGTCCTTCCCGCCTGTCGTCAGTCGTCGTAATTGCGCAGCTTCGCCAGCACGTTGTAGTCCTCCAGCGTGCTGGTATCGCCGACCGTCTCGACGCCGGCGGCGATGTCGCGCAAAAGGCGGCGCATGATTTTCCCCGAGCGCGTTTTCGGCAGCGCTTCGGTGAAGCGGATCTCGGCCGGGCGCGCAACCTTGCCGATTTCCTTGATCACGTGCTTGTCGATGTCGGCGCGCAGTTCCGAAGACCCCTTGTGCCCCGGACCGAGCGTGACAAAGGCGCAGATCGATTGTCCGGTGATGTTGTCGGGCCTGCCGACCACGGCGGCTTCAACCACGGCCGGGTGACTGACCAGCGCGCTCTCGACTTCCATCGTGCTGAAGCGGTGGCCCGACACTTTGATCACGTCGTCGATGCGACCGACGATCCAGAAATTGCCGTGTTCGTCGCGGCGCGCGCCGTCGCCGGCCAGGTAATAGCGTCCACCGAATTTTTTCCAGTAGGTTTCGACGTAGCGCTCTGGATCGCCCCAGATGCCGCGCAACATCGCAGGCCAAGGCCGGCGGATCACGAGGAATCCGCCCTGGTTGGGCCCGAGTTCGTTTCCGGCTTCATCGACGATCGCGGCGTCGACGCCGAAAAAGGGCTGCGTGGCCGAACCCGGCTGTGTGGTCGTCACGCCGGGCAGCGGAGTGATCATGATCGCGCCGGTCTCGGTCTGCCACCACGTGTCGACGATTGGACAACGCCTCGCGCCAATCGTCTCGTGATACCACATCCACGCTTCGGGATTGATCGGCTCGCCGACCGTGCCGAGCAGGCGCAGCGAAGACAAATCGTACTTCTTCGGATGTTCGTCGCCCCAGCGCATGAACGAGCGGATCGCCGTCGGCGCGGTGTAGAAAATGTTGACCTTGTAGCGCTCGATCAACTCCCAAAAACGGCCGGGATGCGGCGTGTTCGGCGCGCCTTCGTAGAGCAGCACGGTCGCGCCATTGGCGAGCGGTCCGTAGACCACATAGCTGTGGCCGGTGATCCAACCGACATCGGCTGTGCACCAGTAGACATCCTCGTCGCGCAGATCGAAGACGTATTGCGCCGTGAGATAGGTCCCGACCAAATAACCACCGGTCGTGTGCACGATGCCCTTGGGTTTGCCGGTCGATCCCGAGGTGTAGAGCAGGAAGAGCAGGTCTTCGCTGTCCATCGCTTCGGGTTCGCAGTCCGTCGAGGCTTTCGCGCAGCTATCGTGCCACCACAGATCGCGACGCGCGTCCCAGTCCACAGCGTTCTTCGCTCGCTGCACGACGAACACGGAGTGCACGGCGGGGCAATCCTTCAGTGCCTCGTCGACTTGCAACTTCAGCGCCAGCACGGCACCCCGACGGAAGGAACCGTCCGCCGTGACCACCGCCGTGCAGCCGCCGTCCAGGATCCGCTCGCGCAGCGCCGTAGCGCTGAAACCGCCGAACACGACCGAGTGCGCGGCGCCGATGCGCGCGCAAGCCAGCATCGCGACCACGACTTCTGGAATCATCGGCATGTAGATCGCAACGCGGTCGCCGCGTTTGACGCCGCGCGCCTTGAGCGCGTTGGCGAAGCGGCAGACATCCTGGTGCAGTTGCGTGTAGGTCAGCGTGCGCCTGTCGCCGGGCTCGCCTTCGAAGACGATCGCGCGCTTGCCGCTGCGCGGCGAATGCACGTGTTGATCAACACACACGACCGAGGCGTTGAGTTTGCCGCCGACGAACCACTGGGCGAAGGGCGCCTTGGACCAGTCGAGCACGCGCTCGAAAGGCTCGATCCAGGGCAGCTCGCGCGCAACGCGCGTCCAGAACGCATCGGGATTCTCCAGCGACTCGCGCATGATCCGCTGATACGCCTGCTCGCCCTGGATGCGCGCGCCGGAGCGGAACTCGTCGCTGGGGGGAAACTTGCGCGTCTCGTGCAAGACGTTTTCGATCTGCTCGCTCATCCTGTTTTCTGCCCTTCGATCTCGCGCAGGAAAGAACCAGCCGGCTACGCGCCCGCGCGGCGCGCGAACAGCGTGAAGTAACGTGCTACCTTGCCCGCCAGGCGCAGCGGATGGCGGAACTCGCGCGCCAGGCGCCGCGGCCGGCCGTAGAAGCGCCGGTAGCCCTCGCGGATCTTGGCTTCGATCTGCGCGGCGCTCATGTGCTCGTTGCCTTCCAGCGCCTGGAAGCCGGTCATAGTCGCATAGTCGAAATCGCGCTCCCCGCGCAACATCTTGTAGAGCGGCGTGCCGGGATAGGCGGTCACCGCGCAGAACTGCACCTGGTCGGGATCGCAGCGCTCGACAAGACGAAAGGTTTCTTCCGCCATGGCCGGAGTTTCTTCGGGGAAACCGACCATGCAAAAGGCGCGCGTCTCGATGCCGACGTCGCGGCAGTCGCGAAAAATCGCCACGGCCTTGTCGTGGTCGAGCAGCTTTGCGCCGCAATGTTTTTTCTGGATCTCGAGGTTGCCCGACTCGACGCCCAGGGAAATGTGCTTGCAGCCCGCGAGCGCCATCTTCTCGATCAGCGGCCGGTCGAGGGTCTTGACCGCCGTCTCGCACTGCCAGTCGAGCTTGAGCTTGCGGGCGATGATCCCGTCGCAGATCGCGTGCACGCGCGTTTTCTGCGTGGTAAAGATCGGATCGCGGAACACGACGTGGTGCACGTCGTACTTGTTCACGATTTCTTCGAGTTCGGCGAGCACGCTTTCCGGCGAGCGGAAACGGAAGCGCAAGCCCTGCGCCAGCGTGTAGCCGCAAAAGCTGCAGTCGAGCGGACAGCCGCGCGAACTCTTGACCGTCGTCACCGCTCCAGCGAGGCCCGGGAAGTGATAAGCCGCGTTGTCGAGCAAATGCCGCGCCGGCAGAGGCAGCGCGTCGAGATCCTTGATCTTCTCGCGCTCCTTCTCGTGCACGATTTCGGCCGCGCCCTCGGCGCCGACCTTTTTCCAGGAGATGCCCTCGACGCCCGCGAAGCTCGCTTTGGCGCGCACGCGCTGAGCCAGCTCGAGCACGGTCATCTCCGGTTCGCCGCGCACGACCGCGTCGACGTTCTCGTTGGCAAAAATCTCGCCGGGCGTGTAGGTCACCTGGGAGCCGAGTATCGCCACCGGCACGCGCGCCTGGCTGCGCACGCCGCGCGCAAGCTCGAGGTCCTTGTCGAGCGACGTGCTCGAAGAATCGAGCGCGACGAAGTCAGGTTTTGCCGCCACGATCCATTCGCGCGCCGCGTTGGTGTCCAGACCGCGCGCGTCGGCGTCGAGCAGCAGGACCTCGAAGCCGTCGCGCTCCAGGACACTGGCGACGTGGGCCAGCTCGATCGGCGGATAGAGCAGGCTTGGATTGACCGCCATGCCGAAGCCGCCCATCAGCCCGCGGCTGACGCGAAACTCTGGCGGACTGGGCGGGTTGACGAGGACGATCTTCACGTGGCGTGGCCTTGTAGGCCAAGCCTACTCGCTGCGCAGCTCGCCGCCCAAGAGTTCGACCTCCCGGCGCAGGCGCTTCTGGAACTTCTGACCATCTTCCTCGTCGAGCGTTCGTTCCTCGGCCTGCAGGAGCACATGCCAGGCCAAGGATTTCCGTCCCGCGGCGAGATTCGGGCCCTGGTAGACGTCGAACAACTCCACCCCGGCGACCAAGCCCTTCCCCGCGCGTTCGATCGCGGCGACGCCCGCGGCGGCGGTCACTTCGACCGGAATCGAGAGCGCCACGTCGATCTTGGTGCGAGGAAAACGCGGAATCGGCCGGTAGCCCATGGCGCGGCGCGGAGCGGCGAGCAGCAGATCGAGGTCCATGACCGCCGCGACGACTTCGCTGGCGAGTTCGCCCGCCAACCCAAGCGTGCGCTGAAAGGCCGGATCGACGTGCGCGATCCAACCGAGCGTGCCCAGACGCTTCGCGCGACCGGGATTCGCCCAGGTCGGAACGATTGAGCCGGTTTCCAGAGCGGTGACGCGCGCGGACTCGCTAGCGGGATCCATGCCCGCATTCTCGAGCATGTCCTCGAGCGTGCCCTGCAGGTGTAGCAGCAGATCATCGCTCCACGCGGACTTGCCTTCCGGTTTCGCGCGCGCATAGACCAACGCCAGCTCGTGCACTTCGCGGGGCTCGCCCGCTTCATTCCTGTGCTCAGCGAGATAACCCTTGCCGATTTCGAACAGCCGCACGTCGGCGCGATGCCGACGATTTTCGAGCAGATGGCCGAGCAGACTCGGCAGCACGCTGCGTCGAATGCGCGAAAACCCTTCGGCGACAGGATTGACCACGGCGACGTGGGCAGCGGGATCGAGACCGAGTTGCGCGAGCAACGCGTCGCCGACGAATGAGTAGCTGATCGTT